>NZ_JBFUJG010000048.1:0-37840 GCF_056401495.1 Mucilaginibacter sp. P4_E8 | reverse complement strand
TATGAAACCAGATCAGGTATTACTCCATTTATGGTTAGGTTTATGAAGATTAATTGAAGCTGTATTAATCCATTTGTCAAATTTTATGTCAAAATGGAGAAGTTTGGCTGTCAACATATGGTAAGTTTCCTGTTGAAATTTATTAATTGTTTAAATATGATCGCCATAGTTAAATAACGTTAAATTATGACCTCAGGCTAACTTTACGTGAACATATGAGCTTATATTTTGCTTATTTTTACTCTATAATTTTAATGTGATGCAAAGGAAATTAATTATTATAGCCGGCTTGCTATTTGGCAGCTTTTATAGCGGCATAGTAAACGCCCAGCAAACTGCTTTATTGCCTGACCAAAATCCAAGATATATGGAGAGTCAGCGCAAATACGCCATGGGTGCCGACAGTTTGAACAGCCTGCATGGTACTACTATTCAAAACACTTACAAAGCTTATGACTGGTACGAGGCCAAAATGGAACGTCGCCGTCAAAATCGCGAATGGAGACATCAGGAGCGCATGAATGGATATTATGATTATACACCATCATGGGGCCTTTATGGTAATTATTACCCAAGTGTTAGCTTAGGCTACGGTTGGGGTAACCGCTGGGGCGGTGGCTATGGCAACCGCTGGGGTGGTGGTTACGGAGGCCGCTGGGGTGGCCGAAGCAACATTGGAATAGGCGTTGGCTTTGGCTGGTAACAATTTATATTAAATACAATCTAAAACATCATAAAAACCCTAACAATACAAATGAAATTCAATAAAATTTTAACAGTTGCTGCAATTGCAGTTTCGGGAATGCTTATAGCCTCTTGTTCCAGACAAGTAACTCGTGTAAGCACAGATCAAACAATAGACGTAAGCGGCAGCTGGAATAACAGCGATTCAAGAATGGCAGCAGATGAGCTAACCGGTAAAATTTTGGGCGCTAACTGGATAAGCACACATCAGGAAGAACACCAGGGTAAAAAACCGGTAGTTATTGTTGGGTTTGTTCAAAACAAAAGTCATGAACACATAGATGCCGAAACGTTTATAAAAGATATTGAAAGCTCATTTATACAAACACAAAAAGTACGTTTGGTACAGGGCGGCAAAAAGCGTGATGAATTGCGCGCCGAAAAAGAAGACCAGCAAACCAATGCAACGGTTTCAAGCATGAAAAAATTCGGACTTGAAAATGGTGCTGATTACATATTGCAAGGCTCTATAAATTCAATTGTTGACGCGCACAAACGTCAAAAGGTAGTTTATTATCAGGTAAACCTGGAACTGACAAACATCCAAACCAATGAAGTGGTATGGATAGGAGAAAAGAAAATAGCCAAGTACGTTAAAAACTAATCCACTTTTAGTATCAAGTAGTTAGTATCAAGTATCAGGATTTTTTTAATACTATTTAGTATAGCTTATCGAAGCTGTCTTGATACTAACTACTCGATATGAACACTTTCATAATGACAAATATTCGTACGTATATTCTTGGGGCATCATCTGTTATAGGATTGATGCTTTTTTTGTTAGGCTGCGCTTCCTATAACGACCGTATTCTTCCATACTATAAAAATGTTTCGGCCGGAAATTACCGGGAAGCAGAAACGCAGCTTGACAAAAACAGCCTGATACAAAAACCACGGAATAAACTGCTGTATTTGATGGAAAAAGGAAGGATAAGCCACCTGAACGGGGAATACGAAAATAGTAACAGATATTTTAATGAGGCCGACTCCATGCTGGATCAGGGCTTAACAAGTGCTTCCGACGCGGCTGTTGGTGTGCTGCTTAACCCTATGGAGCAAAAGTATAAGGGCGAGGATTTTGAAAAATTCATGATCCATTATTACAAAGCACTCAATTACACGTACCTGCACAATACCGAAGATGCCATTGTTGAAGCCCGACGCATCACTTTGCAGGCGCAGGAGCAAGGGGATAAATTTAATAATAAGGATAAACGTTATAGCAATGATGCATTTTCACTGATGTTACAGGGAATGCTTTATGAAAGCAATAATGATGTTAATAATGCCTTTATATCCTACCGTAACGCTGTCGAAATATATTTGAAAAGCCCGGACAGTATCTATTATGGTACCCGAATACCGTTCGGACTTAAAGAGGATGTAATCCGTACCGCTTCATTAAATGGATTTACAACAGAAGCAGACCAGTTTGAAAAAACGTTTGGCATTAAATACGAACCTCAAAAACCGGCGGAAGGCGGGGAACTGATATTTTTCTGGGAAAATGGCCTTGCACCAGTTAAAACCCAGGTCGATCTGTTTTTTAGCCTGATCAGAAACAGTAATGGCGACCTTTTCTTTACAGACGCGGCCGGCGGGCTGGTAATCCCTTTTAATTATAATGGCGACAGGAACAGGGTGAATACTAAATCGGTTGAAAGTTTAAGAGCAGCATGGCCAAAATATATTGCGCAAACACCTTATTATTCAAGCGCTGTAATCACCGTAAACCAGGAAAAGATCCCATTTGAAAAAGCCGAAGATATTAATGAACTGGCTTTTAAAACGTTGCAGCAACGCACCCTAAATGAAATGGGCAAAGTACTCTCCAGGCTGGCCGTAAAAAAAATGGCAGAATATGCGTTACGCGCAAGCGCTAAAAGCGACGATCATAAAAGCAATTCACTGTTAGAAGGTTTGGGTTACGGTATGCAGCTGTACAGTCTGCTTTCTGAAAAAGCAGATACCCGCAACTGGCAAACCCTGCCGGCCAGTATTTCTTACGCCCGTATCCCATTGCAAAAGGGCGAAAATCAGATCAGCATCACCATGAAAAATGCCCGGGGAACTGATGAAACCCAAACCATCAAAATAAATGGCACCGGCAGGCTCCAGTTTTATAATTATTCAACATTGAAATAATTCAAAAGCGTTTATTAGCTATTAAAAATCCTATATTTAAATATAGTTGTGGCATAAAATTCATGTCGCCTTAGGATAGTATTAACCTAACATATAATACAATGGCTAAGAACAAAACAACCGAAACTACAGGCAGTGTAACTGATTTTTTAAATACAGTACCTGACGAAACGAAACGCAACGACAGCTTTCGCCTGGTGGAGATCATGGAAGAACAATCCGGATACAAAGCCAAAATGTGGGGGCCAAGTATTGTAGGTTTTGGCAGCTATCATTACAAATATGCAAGCGGCCATGAAGGTGACGCGCCACTGGCCGGCTTTTCTCCCCGTAAGGGTGCAACCACACTTTACCTTATGCATGATCCCACAGAAAAAGAAAAACTACTTACTAATTTGGGCAAACACAAAACCGATGGGGGCTGTATATACATAAAAAAGCTAAAGGATATAGATGAAGAAATTCTCCGGAAAATGATCAGTACATCTATCAGTTATTTAAAGGAAAAATATCCACAGCAAAAATAATACAGAGAATAAATGTCAGAGAGCTTGATAAAAGTTGTGAGTTATATCCCCCTCCACGTATCATCGCAAAATTTTATAAACAGCTTACAAAATTTTATAAAACAGATAGGGGTGAATAGTATATCTTTGTTTTAATGAAAAGAGCGGCCATTTTAAGTATAGCGGCATTTTACCTGTTACTCACCACAGGGATGTTTGTCTGTATAGTGCATTGTACCGGCCAAAGCTTATTTCATCCCAAAATGGCTATGCAAGCCATGAACCATGATGAACATCAGGGTAAACAACATAAACATAACGTAAAAGACAAGGATTGCGACTGCTGCAAAAAGCATGGCAATTATGTGATTAAAGAAAACATTAAGCCAGGTACGGTAGCTTTGCAGTTGCCGCAAATGGCAGTGATCCTTCGTGAATTTAATTACATACCATTACCTGATCAATCTCCAGCCCTGAATAAATTTGTGCCACGATATGGCAAGGCACCACCAGGCTTATCGGGTAAGGAAATTTCCATTCAGTTACGTTCACTTCAGATCTGATAAACAGATAACCTGCATCATGTGCAGCCGGGCATTTATTGCTCCATTTTTCCCAATTCCGATTTAATTACCAGGTTAAATAGCTTTACTACAAGCACGATTATTGCTGCTTTTCGGGCTATAACCATCAGATAAAATTCAAAAATCTTTAATAAATAAAACTATGAAAACTATCAAAACACTCATCATACTTTTTACCGTATTTGTAACTTATTCAACCGTTAAAGCTCAAGACAAGCCGGCAGCAAGTGCTGTAAACAATGTACTTACCGCTTATCTGGATGTTAAAAATGCCTTAACAACCGATAATAAAGCTGCTGCCAAAAGCAAGGCCCATGATCTTTTAACCGCTATAAATGCCGTGCCGATGGATAAGCTAACACCAGAACAGCACAAACTGTGGATGAACTACAGTGAAAAACTGGAGTTTGATAGCAGGCACATCAGTGAAAGCGATGCCATTGATCATCAGCGTGAACATTTTACCAGTCTTTCTAAAAATCTGTATGACGTCATAAAAGGTTTAAAATTGAATGCGGCTACCGTTTATGAGCAATATTGCCCCATGAAAAAAGCTACCTGGTTAAGTGAAACCAGCGCCATCAAAAATCCATACTACGGCAAGCAAATGCTTACCTGCGGCAAAACAACCGAGACACTGGCCCCGGCTACTAAATAATTTTAACAGGTTTTATTTATGAAGACTTACCTTTTAATATGGGTAAATCTGTTCCTGTCATTTTTCGCTTTCGGTCAGCATAACATGTCTATGAAAATGGATAAGGGTGCTGCCGAAAAGCGTTTGCCCTTTTATACCAAAATTGGCAACAGGGACATTTACCATTTATACATAGGCGATACCGTGGTGAACTACACCGGTAAAGCAAGGCCCGCCATGGCCATTAATAGCTCCATCCCGGCACCTACCCTAACTTTTACGGAGGGTGATACTGCCGAGATCTATGTGCATAACAATATGATGATGGAAACCTCCATTCACTGGCATGGGTTAATATTGCCCAACCGATACGATGGGGTTTCGTATTTAACCACCTCGCCCATAAAGGCAGGCGAAACACATCTGTACAAATTTCCATTGGTTCAAAATGGCACGTACTGGTATCATTCGCACACCATGACCCAGCAGCAAAGCGGTATGTATGGCGCTTTTATTATCCGCAAAAAGCAACCTTCGCCGGTAAAGGATTATACCTTGCTGCTCAGCGACTGGACAGATGAAAACCCTGAACAGGTACAACGCTCACTACACAATGCTACCGACTGGTATGCTATACGCAAGGGCAGTACGCAAAACTACTTTGAGGCCATTAAAGAGGGGCATTTTAAAACCAAGGTAGGCAACGAGTGGAAAAGAATGCTGGCCATGGATGTAAGTGATGTATTTTACGACCGCTTTTTTAGCAATGGCAAACCCGAAAATATCGCCCCGCAATTTAAAGCAGGCGACCAGGTAAGGTTGCATGTGGTTAATGGTAGTTCATCTACCTATTTCTGGCTCAATTATGCAGGTGGCAAGATCACCGTAGTAGCCAACGATGGTGAAGATGTGGAACCTGTTGAGGTTGACAGGCTCATCATAGCGGTTGCCGAAACTTATGATGTACTGGTAACCATCCCCAAAGATGGCAGCTATGAGTTTTTAGCCACCCCCGAAGATCGCACCAAATACACATCCCTGTGGCTTGGTTCAGGGACACAGCATAAAGCAAAACATCTGCCCAAACTCAAATACTTTGAGGGGATGAAAATGATGAACGGCATGATGAGTATGAACGGCGATATGAAAGAAATGGATGGCATGGTAATGGCTAACCAGGTAATGGATATGAACACCGTCATGTATCCTGAGATAACTGGTGATGCAAAAACGGCCGACCATCCAAAAGATTCAACCGCTGCTAAAATGGATAATATGCCGGGAATGGATATGGGAGGAAGTAACTCAGACATAGTTACCCTGAATTACGGTATGTTAAAATCAACCAAGGTTACTACCCTGCCTAAAGGGCCAACCAAGCTGTTAAGATTTGACCTTACCGGTAACATGAACCGTTATGTGTGGACCATCAATAATAAAACGGTATCTGAATCAGATAAGATCCTGATTAAAAACGGCGAAAATGTTAGGATCATCCTGTACAACAATACCATGATGCGGCATCCCATGCACCTGCATGGCCATTATTTCAGGGTGTTGAACGGGCAGGGTGAATATTCTCCCTTAAAAAACACGCTTGATATTATGCCAATGGAAAGAGACACCATTGAATTTAAAGCCACGGAAAGCGGCGACTGGTTTTTTCACTGTCATATACTTTACCATATGATGAGTGGTATGGGACGCATATTCAGCTATGAAAACTCGCCGCCCAACCCCGAAATTCCAGACCCGACAACAGCCATCAAAAAGATCTATGCCGATGATCAGCATTTTTACGCTACTGCAAAAGTAGGGTTGGAAAGTAACGGCAGTGATGGAACCGCTGCCATTGCCAATACCCGCTGGAAACTATCAACCCTGTGGCACTTGGGCTTAAATGACCATGACGGTTACGAAAGTGAAACTATGGCAGGCCGCTATTTTGGGCAAATGCAATGGTTATATGCTTACGGCGGCTTTGATTATCACTATAAAAAAGCCGAGGGGCAGGAGAAGAACCTGTTTGGACAGGTAAGCAATAAAAATAACCGTAAAACTGTAGTTGCCGGTTTGGCCTATACCTTGCCCATGTTACTAATCGCCGATGCCCGGGTAGATGGGAATGGTAAATTACGGTTTCAGTTAAGCAGGGATGATATCCCGCTTACCAGCCGCCTGCGTTTCACCATTATGGGCAATACCGATAAAGAATATGCCGCGGGTTTCCGGTATATTTTCACCAAGTATTTCTCCCTGTCGAGCCATTATGATAGCGACATGGGATTGGGAGGGGGCTTAACGCTTACCTATTAAATTGCGTTTTTAGAAACTGCTTGATAAAAAACTCCCCCTTCGGGGGGCTTACAAATTCTTTGTTTTTATAAAGGCTAAAATCTTTTGAGTTTCTTCAGGGTATATTGCAATCCGGTGGGTGCGCAACAGGTAAGGCGAGTTCATTTTACCCCCGGCTTCGCCTATCGTAATGATGTGGGAAGATTTTTGGGGCATGTGGCAGTTTATACAATAAGTGTTGATGGCCGTACCTAATTTGGGTGCCATAGTACAAAAATTATGATTAGCCTCACTATGGCAACTTAAGCATTTTTGTGTGTACATAGCCAAACTTTGACTTTGGCTAATATGCGGATCATGACAGGTGCCGCAATCCATCTTGCTCATGATATAACATTTGCTTGTTGGCAGCAATGAACTTTGGTTGCCATGAACATCAAGTGTAGCGGGTACCGGGCTGTTGCCTACAAAGTCGAGCTCTTTAAACTTAGCCAAAGTATCGCCCATTTGAAAACTAAATGATGACCTCAAAAAAGCGCCTTTAGTACCCGAGTGACAAACAGCACAGGCGTCCATTTTTTGGCCCCTGGTTAACGAGCTGTAAGTGGTTATATATTTTGCCTTCTTTTCATCGGGGTACGCGGTATGGTAATTTACATGATTGGCAGCCGGTCCGTGGCAACGCTCGCAATCAATTCCATATATCAGCGATGCCTTGTCAAACCCTACCGACATATGTTCCATAGGCAGTTCGCTAATGTATGAGGTATGGCACTCCAGACATTTCCTTAAAATTGGCCTTTGGAAATTGACACGGGTGGGATCATAACCGGGGCTGTTTGCCCAATTGTGCAAGGCGGTAAAGTACGACACCGGCAATTCAAACAACTGGTTGTTTTTCCAGTACAGATAGGTTTGGGCATTTACAAGGCCAATGGTTATTTCAAATTTTTGTGCCTCGGTTTGTTTTCCATTTAAGTAACCCACCTGGTAAAGACTATCGCCCCGCTTTTCCATGGTCACTTTAAGGCTATTACCATATTCAAAAGTATTTGAATCTTTAGCAAAACTACCTTTGATGGTATTTGGTGATGCCGGGCTCGAGGTTTGAAAGTGAGCAGTGTGGATATAAGAATCATAAACACTGCTATGGCATTTTACGCAACTGGCCGAGCCCGCATATATCTCGCCGCGTGGATCATCTTCTGGAGCACCATCGTTATAACATTGTGTTAAAATAAAACTTAAGGGGATCAGCGCAATTAAAACAAAGAAGAATGTCTTTTTTTTAAGCATATCTTTTAATTCAGCGTATTGGATAAAGCGGTTTAAAATTGGTTTGATCCTGTAAAAGGTCATTATAAAATCAGCAACAATTTACTTCAATAATTAAACAAAACAAATAAAAAACAAAAGGCTGCCACCATAAGCGACAGCCTTTTGTTTAACCCTGGTTATTAATTAATAACCAGGGTTTTGTTTTACTTTACTACCATTAGTGGTTTCATTTAATGGTATAGGTAAAATTTCATTAACACCTGCCTTGAAACCTTTAAATGCAAGTGCTGCAGGAGCCTGCCCCCATCTTACCAGGTCAAACCAGCGATGGCCTTCTGTAGCCAGCTCCAGGCGCCTTTCGGTATAAACGTTTTGCAAAGTTGCAGGTACCGATGGTAAACCAACACGGCTACGTACTGCATCCAGTAATGTCTGGGCACGTCCGGTACCACCTCCGTTAAGATCTGCCTCGGCTTCCATCAGGTAAGTATCGGCCAAACGGATCTCAATATAATCATTGGGCCAGTTCAAATCAGTAATACCTGTAGTTACTATGTTTGCTAACACAGGTGCGTATTTGTTTATAAAATACCCGGTGTTTTGATAGCTTGCCTCATAGCTTGTACCAGTAGCTTTGGTTAAGCTATCAATATTTACAATAGTATAGCCATACCTTGGGTCGCCTTTCATGGCTGTAGCCAATTGGGTGGTTACCGGGTTAAAACCATAACCAGCGCCGTAATAAATTGGGCCTTTATAGTTACGCGGACCAACCATTTGTACTAAGATGTTTGATTTAAACTGGTCCCAGTTGCTCCAGGTATAGTTTTGCGTACCTGAGTGTACCAGTTCAAATATCGATTCGCTGTTAAATTTATTTTTAACGCTAAATACACTTCCAAAATTTGCCTGCAATTTGTAACCATAATTGGTGTTAACATCCTGCAGGGTTGTGGCGGCAAGCGCCCACTTTTTCTCGTATAAGTAAACTTTACCTAATAACGCTTTTGCAGCACCCTGGGTTACACGTCCGTTTTCGGCAGCGGCAACAGTTACCGGTAAACCATCAATGGCAGCTTTCAGATCTGTTTCTATCTGTGTATATACAGCCTCGGGAGTAGCCTGCGGCTGATCATATACGTTGGTAAGATTCAGGGTAGATAGAATCAAGGGCACATTTTTAAATAACCTAACCAGGTCAAAGTAATAATGTGCAAGTAAAAAATGGCCTTCGGCAGTATATCTTTTTAAAAGATCGGCACTTAAACCAGGTACTTTGGGTAATTGCTCCAGCAATACGTCGGCACGGTTTACACCCTGAAAATTAATAGCCCAAAACTGGTTTTGTGGACCAACGGTTGGTGAAAGCGTATAGTTATTAATTGCCTGCCATGCCGGTACATCAGATGAACTGCCACCACCTGCAAAACAATCGTCAGATGCGGAGTTAAGTGCTCCCAGCGGTGAAGAATAGGTGTTGTCGATACCACCAGTTTCAGTAACCAAAGGGTCATATGCAGCCACTACAGCGGTAAGCGCCTGGGCAGGGTTGGCGTAATAATTTGATTGTAAAAACTCGCCCTGGGGTTGTAATTCCAGGAATGATTTTTTGCAGGATGCCATAGTGCCAATGCCCAACAAAATAGCTCCTGTATATATATAATATTTTGATTTCATGATAATTGTAATTTGTTATTATAAAGTAATATCTAAACCTGCCATGAATGTGCGGGCCTGAGGGTAAATACCCATATCAATACCACCGCTTATTTCCGGATCATAACCTTTATAACCTGTTATGGTAACCAGGTTATTGCTGCTTAAAAATACCCTAACCCTTTTTACATCGGCTGCCTTAAGCCATGATTGTGGTAAAGTGTAACCTAACTGCAAGGTTTTAATGCGGAAGTAAGCACCGTTTTGCAGATAGAAGTTTGATGGGTTTTTAAAGTTCTGATTAGGGTCTGCATCAGTTAAACGTGGGTAATTACTGCTGGCATTAGCTGGTGTCCAGGCATCCAAAGCCGCGATAGGATAATTGGCGCTGGCGATGTCTAAACGGCGGTACGCCTGGTAAATTTTGTTACCCCAAACACCCTGTCCAAATAACTTGATATCAAAGTTTTTGTAATTGGCGTTGAAATTAATACCATACGTAAATGTAGGCAGTGGGTTGCCCAGGAACTTACGGTCGGCCTGAGTAATTTTGCCATCGCCATCTGTATCGGCCCATTTAAAATCGCCGGGTTTTGCATTTGGCTGTATCAGCTGGCCATTTTTAGTATAGGCATTGATCTCTGCCTGTGAGTGAAATACACCCAGTTCCTGAAATCCATAAAATTCACCAACCGGTTGTCCAACGGCTGTGCGGCCAATTTCATAAGTTGAGCTTTGTACAGTACCAACAGTAAAGTAATTGATCTGTGGACCCAGGTTAGTTACCTCATTATGGTTATATGATATATTACCACTTACATTATAATTAAAGTCGCCTACTTTATTAGTATATCCCAGGCTAAGTTCAACACCCTTGTTTTCCATATCACCTACGTTAGCAAATGGCTGACCGCTAAAACCGGCATATGTAGGGAACTGTACTTGTTGTAGCATACCTTTAGTTAGCTTTCTGTACACATCAAAGGTTACACTTAAATTTTGGAACAACGTTGCATCAAAGCCAATATCGGCGCTGCGGGTTTCTTCCCATTTCAGGTCAGGGTTTGCCGGCGCGTTAGGGCTATAACCAATAATAAGTCCATCGTTACCAAACACATAATTACGACCGCTACCAATAGTTGCCGCATACTGGAATGGATCAAGCGCCATTTCATTACCCACTATACCATATGAACCACGTAATTTAATAAAGTCGATAAATGTATTTTTCGGGAACCAATCTTCACGGCTCATTACATAACCTACCTGTGCGGATGGGAAAGTTCCGTATACATTATTACTACCAAATTTTGATGACCCGTCACGACGAACAATACCGGTGAAAAGGTATTTTTGGTCATAATCATACGTTAACCTGGCAAAGGTTGATGCCAGTGTATGCGGCTGAGCAGTAATACCATTGGCTATCCTGTTAGTAGCCGGTAAAGCGAAACCTGTTGAGGCATCGTCAAATGAGTTTACCGGTTCGCCAATAAATGTACCCCCTAAACCTGATGATGTTGTTTTTTGCGCGCTGGTACCCACCAAAGCAGTGAAATTATGCTTGCCAAATGCACGGGTATAAGTGGCTGTGTTGTCAAGGTTCCATGATAAATTCCTGTCATTTTCCTGGTATTGAGAAGTATTTGACAAGTTCTTGGTACTTGAATTCAGATAGTAGATAGGTGTAAAACCATCCTGACCATAATAAGCCTGTTTGGCGCTGATTTGCGACCTGATCTTTAAACCCTGAATTGGCTCGATCTCGGCAAAAGCGCTACCTAAAAGATTAGTGGCATAGCTGTAGTTACCTGCGCGGGTTTGCGCATATGCCAATGGGTTTGTAATTTCCTGCGATACATAGTTTGATATACCGTATGGTAAACCCTGTGCATTATACACAATTGGATTAGTAGGATCGTTATAAATGGCTGCATTTGGCTGAGCGTTAATATTGTTAACTACCGCCGGTGTGATTGGATCAAGATTTAGGGCTGAGCTAAGCGGACCGCCAAATACACTGTTAGTATTACCTACACTCTTGCTTCGTGTATAAGCATAGGTAAAGTTTTCGCCTATGGTAAACCATTTTTTAACTTTATAACTGGTATTGGTAGTAAAGTTAAATTTCTTGTAATCAGAAATATCAGGTGTAACTATACCCTTTTGATCAAGGTAACCAAAAGATGTATAGTAATTGGCTTTATCAGTAGCACCGCTGATGCTTAGGTTATGATTCTGGATCAGAGCGCTATTACTGAAAATTTCATTCTGCCAGTTAGTTCCGGTCCCGAATGATGAAGGGTTGGCAAATGCGGCTGCATTACCGTCATTAGTCAGGGCTTCGTTCCTTAAAGTTGCATATTGTGATGCATTGGCTAATTTTACTTTACTAACCGGGCCTTGCACACCTACATAACCATTATAAGAGATTTGTGGCTCGCCTTTTTTTCCTTTTTTAGTGGTAACTATAATAACGCCATTTGACGCGCGCGAACCATAAATAGCAGCTGACGCGTCTTTTAAAACATCAATTGATTCTACATCATTCGGGTTAACGTTGTCAATGCCGCCGTTATCTACTACAACACCATCAATTACATATAAAGGATCGCTGTTTAGCCTTGAAGTAATACCCCTGATCCTGATCTGCGGTGTAGAGCCCGGAGCGCCTGAGCTTTGAACAACATTTACACCTGTGGTTCTGCCCCTTAATGCATCATCAATACGGGTTACCTGCTGATCCTGCAGATCGGTAGCTTTAACACTGCTGATAGCGCCGGTAACGGTAAGTTTCTTTTGGGTGCCGTAACCTACTACCACCACTTCGGTCAGGTTTTTTACACCCTCAACCATGGTTATAGTAATGTTGGTTTGGTTGCCAACAGTAACCTCCTGGTTGTTAAAGCCAATATAGGCCACTACCAGTACTGAACCCGGACTTGCTACGCTTAATTTAAAATTACCGTTCAAATCGGTAGATACACCATTAGTAGTACCTTTTTCTAAAATGCTGGCGCCGATTATCGGCTCGCCGGTTTTATCAACTACTTTACCGGTTATGGTTACGGCCGTTGATGCATCAGCGTTTACAGTTGATATAATTACAGGTTCAGTAGCATTTAAAGGCACGGCATCAGTAGCTTTACCCAGAACAATCCTGTCCTGCAATACTTCGTAATTAATGCCTTTGCTTTTTAATACCTGATCAAGCACATTTTTAAGCGATTGGTTTTCCATATTGATGGTAACCTTCTGTAAACCGTTAATGGCGTCGCTGCTGTATATAAATTTAATGTTGTCATTTTTTTGCAAATGAGTTAATACATCAACCAATGTGGTGTTATTTAATGATATGCTTATCTTTTTATTAAGTATATCCTGAGCGTTCAAAGTGTTTGAATATGCTATGCCACTTAACATGGTCGATATCAGAATTTGAATAAATGTAATCCTCATGATTTGATACCAGGGAATGGGTGTTCGTAAACGAAATTTCATATATTTGTTATGTTTCTTTTTAAAAATGAGACAATTAACGCCCTGTCACCATTAAAAATGGTGTCCATCGATAGTGGGCTAATCTGAACTTAGGAGTGGTCGTAACACTTCTAAGTTTTTTTATTTATGCCGGTTTTTACTGGCTTTATAATGATATTTAAGCTTTTGTTCTCTGTTTCATCCGTTGATTATTTGGTTAATTAATTGGTTTATTTAAGTTCAATAGTGTTATTTTTTATTTCGTAATCGATATTTAACGATTTATTAAGCGCCTCCAAAACATCGGGCAGATTAAAACCAGAAAAATCGGCATTAAGCATATAATGGTTTAGTTTTTCATTTGCCGCCACAATATGAACATGGTACCTGGAGTTAAGCACAGGTATAATATCTTTCAAAAGCTTGTTATCAAATAAAAGATCTACACGGTTCCATATTTTCAGGGCAGGCTCATCCGCGGTGCTTTCGGGCTTTAGGGTATGATCGTTTGTTGAATACACCACTTTTTGATGCGGGTAAAGCATAACATCACCTTTAGCTATACTTAACGAAGCATTATTAATATTTTGTTTTGTTTTTATGCTCACAGAAACCTTACCTGTAACAACCGATACATCGGCCTCGCTGCTTTGATCATTATCACGTATGCGGAAACTTGTTCCCCAAACTTTAGTAATGATGGAGCGGCTATTGATAATAAAAGGGCGTTTAGGATTCTTAGTAACCTCAAAAAAGCACTCGCCCGACATGGAAACCACCCGTGAGGAAGCGGCAAATACTTTAGGATATCTCAATTGTGCATGAGGGCTCAACCAAACAGAACTACTATCAGGAAGTATTGACTTGTAAATACGGTTTGAATTGTTAGTTATAGCTACTATTTGCAGCTGTTCCGCATCAGCAGAAAGTTTTTTGTTTACCTGTACTTTTTGATAGGTGCCTATGGTTATGGCTACAAGCAGCACGGCAGCAACACCACTTACCCACTGCCAGGTATGCAACCTGCGTATGCCTGATGTTTTTACCGGCGTTTCCTCATCATTTACAACATCTATATTGTTTATTATACTGTTGTATATCTTTTCCTCCAATTCCTTTTGCCCGCTTGTGCTTAGGGTAGGTGTATAATCAGGATCATGCTCAAATGACTGGTACCATTGTTTTACCAATGCAACCTCGGCCTCCGTGCAATTCCCATTAATATACTTTTCCAGTAATTCAATTGATAGATGTTCTTTCATGAAAAAGAAATAATTCGGTTTATACTATGATTGACGTTTATGAAAGGCACATCCCTTAGTCGGGAAATAATTTTTTTTAAAATTTCTTTAACAATAAATATAGTTGACAAAGTCCACCATATTTATTTACCTTTGTAATATGGCTACCACAATAAATCCTATCCCTGATATCAGGGCATTCAACCGGTTTTATACAGACATTATTGGTTTGTTAGACAAACACTTGCTAAATAGCGCTTACTCCCTTGCCGAAGCCAGGATCATTTATGAAATCTATATTGGAGGAAATGTACAGGCATCTCAAATTATGACAGCTATGAATATTGATAAGAGCTATTTAAGCAGGTTGTTAAAAAAGCTGGAAAAGGAGAAATTGATTATCAAAAAACCATCCGGTCATGATGCCCGGGCTATGCTGATCTCCTTAACCAAAAATGGCTTGAAGGAGTTTGATACCCTGAATAAAGCCTCTGATGAACAGATCAGTAAACTGCTTACCAATTTAAACAATACAGATCAGCAAGAGTTGGTGTCGCATATGAATTCAATAATGAACATTTTTAAAAAGCAGCAATAATTATTACCATGGATACGCAAATAACTCTTAATGATATCAAATTAAGAAAAGAACTATTACCAGGAGATCTGGGATATATTGCCTACCTGCATGGGAAACAGTACGCTAAAGAACTTGGCTATGGTTTAAACTTTGAGGGCTATGTTCTGGAAGGTCTGCAGGAATTTGCGCGCCAGTATGCCCCGACTAAAGACAGGGTATGGATTTGCGAGCATGACCAGCAAATTATAGGATTTCTTGTGGGCGTACATCGGGAACAATCGGTTCAGCTGCGCTATTTCATTTTCCTGCCGGAGTATCGTGGAATAGGGCTCGGAAAAAAATTGATGGATGAGTTTATAGCTTATATGAATGAACTTGGTTATAAAAAAGCGTATCTATGGACAACTAATGAACAACACGCAGCGATATCGCTCTATACCAGATATGGCTTCCGTTTAACTGAAGAAAAAGTATCGCACGCATTTGATAAACCACTGATTGAATTAAGATACGATCTGGTATTATAGGCAGGCTTAATAGATCTTTGGATTACTTTACCAGCAAAAGCAAGCGCCGCGATCAGGAGGTAATGACTAAGCGTAAGACGTATTTTTTTCAGCGCTTTGGTTAGGTGCTGCTCTACTGTTTTTTCGGATATGCCCAGGTAGCTGGCAATTTCTTTATTGGTTTTATGCTCCTTGCGGCTCAGTTCATATACAGAACGGCATTTATCAGGCAAATGACTTATCTCTTCTTCAATGGTGTAAGTCAGGTCCTTCAGCATAATGGCATCTTCGGTCGAGTTATCAGCCTCTGTGTGCACAACTTTAAAAGCCTGGTTATACTTTGCCCTTACCAATTCTTTACGGTAAATATCAATAACCTGATGGGTAACTGCCGAAAACAGGTAGGCGCCTATCGTAGTGTTAATTTGAAGTAATTGCCTTTTGGTCCAAAGATTAGTAAAAAGTTCCTGTACAACCTCCTCCGCTAATTCCTTACTTTTTAACCTTTTATATGCTTCGTCAAATAGTCTTTTCCAGTACCGGGAGTATATCTCACGGAATGCATTAAGCCTGTCTTGCCTCAGCAATCTTATCAGTTCCTCTTCGGACAGCTCTGTAAAATCAGTCATAACCTAAATAACACCCAGGTTAATACGATGTAATTAAAATATTAACCAATCAACAAAACTGAAAAAAAATCAAATACCAACCAAATGCGGATTGTAATAGTTTCGTTGAATTTTTCATTTGTTTCGTAACATTTTAGTTAATAAAAATTTACAAAGTGTTTTATTAACACTTTGCCATGTAAAAACTGTCGCCATACTTTCATAGAAAACTGGTTTAAACTATAAAGGCAACCAGTAAAACAGGCTGCCTTTTTGTATTTCAATAGATTGAACTTAGTTTTATAAATATCCTATTCGCTGATCAGGTTATCGGTATGGATTAAATATAATTATTGTCAATTAAATCCTTATTGATAATTGCGCCTGCTACTGTACCCGCCGCTACAACCCCTGCTACTGTACGCATAGGTGAGGTGTTATCGCCTGCGGCATAAATGCCTTGAATATTGGTTCGGCTAAAACCGTCAACATTTATGTATCCGGCATCGGTAAAATCACAACCCAATTGCTGAGGCAAATTACAGTGTTGGGTAAAAGTCGGTCTTGTATATAATGCAGCTAAAGCATAGGTTTCATTATTTTGAAGCTTTATACTTTTTATTTCCCCATTCTCATGAACAATAGTCTTAACCTCTGCCTCTTCAATCTTTATATTATGTGATCTTAGTTTTTTTGCCTGTTCAGCACTAAATGTGGATATACCGTTGGTAAATAACGTAAGATCATCGGTCCAGTTACTAATGAGCTTTGCGTATTCATATCCTATATCTCCATTACCCAGAATACCGGTAGACTGATGGCGCACTTCATATCCGTGACAATAAGGGCAATGCAATATGGTAATACCCCAACACTCGGCAAACCCGGCGATATCAGGCATCACATCAGTTATGCCGGTAGCAAATAATACCACCTGCGCGGTGTAGGTTTGCCCCGCCAGGGTGTGTATTTTAAAGCCATCTGTGACTTTTGATCCGTCAGTAACAAAGTCACCAATCAGTTTAACAGTTTTATATTTTTCAAGCTGCTCCCTGGCAATATTGGTTATAGCAGCCGGAGTTTCACCATCGCGGGTTAAAAAGTTATGTGAATGGGGCGTTTGGCGGTTACATGGTTTACTTGCATCAACAACCAACACATTACGCAGTGCACGGCCCAAAGCTGTAGCCGCCGAAAGGCCGGCATAACTACCGCCAATAATAATTACATCAAAATCCATTTCAAAATTGCTCATCGCCTTATTTTATTAGTAACGAGGGCAAGTTACTTAAAAGAATTTAAATGCAACATTATTGCATTTAAATTCATCAGAAAGCAAAAGAAACTGACAATCGCATGATTATCATACACTTCCTTCAATACCACTACAATTTTACTTAATCGCAAGCGTAAGTGTGGTATAATAAAAGCCGCCAATGGCCGGGCCGCCTAAAAATGAATTGTAATATTTATTGGTGAGGTTGGTAGCGCCTACTTTTAAATTAAGTCCGGTTTTTAAGAAATCATAATTCACCTGTGCGTCTATAGTACCGTAAGCAGCCACATCGCCATTAACTAAAAACGATTGCCAGTAAAAGYCACTTTGCCACTTATAAGTTGCATTAAAACCAAAGTTACCCACCACTCTGTTGCCGCCAAAAGAGAGATTGGTGATCCATTGCGGGGTATTAAAACCATCTTCCAGCGCATCCTCGTTAGCGGTACGTTGTAATTTGGCGTAGGATACATTGCCTGTTAAAACATACTTCTGGAATAATTTATAGGATAAGCCTAAACTGCCCCCTATGTTATACACTGTACTTTGCGAGTTTGTCCAGGCCCGGTAACGGGCTTGTTTGGTTTTATCATTCAGATAATAGGGTATGGAATCAGCCTTTTGGGTGTTAGGTACATTGATCTCTACCTGGCCAATAAAATTATTGTATTTATTGTAGTAAAAGTCGGCATCAACGCTGAGCTGCCCATCAAACAGTATAGATTTATAACCCGCTTCAAATGAATTGATATGTTCAGGTTGCAGGTAGGTATAGGTGTTCTTTTTCAGTAAACCCTTCTCCTTTTCAATGGCAGCATCTGTACTTAAGCCTGCGTTAAAATCATTCTTTACCGCAGCCTGGAAAGCATCAATTGAAGTACGCAGGTAGGAGTTTTCAAATATCCCGTTTGATACCACCTTTAAACCGCCAATACGCTTAACACCGCCACTGTTCACGTTTGAGAATGCCTCGAATATGCTTGGGAAACGATAACCGCTTTGAAAAGATATCCTGAAATTTTGCTCAGCTACCGGCGAGTAAACAGCAGTAAAACGCGGGTTCAGTTTAAGATCAAAATAATCGTTCCTGTCTGCACGCAGGGTGGCCGATAGTTTAAGTTCATTATCAAAAAGCTCTTTGGCCACCTGCACAAAGCCGCCGGTTTTACTATAATCTATATTGCTATAGGCCTTACCCGGTACATAATTAATAAAGTAGTTACCATCCGGGTGAATGATATAGGTACGGTGATCAAACCCGGCCAGCAGATCGATCCCTGTTTCTTTTTGGAACGTTGGGGATATGGCATTGGAGATATTTACCTGCCCTTCTACATGCAGCAGATCATCCTTTACCCGTAATGCAGCCCCTATATCCCAGTTATTGATATCGGCCAGTTTATCAAGTGTACTTTTGAAAGCAGCCGTTCCGGGTTGGTACCTGCCTGCATCAGCCAGTTGCCGGGCTTGCTGCAAAGCTTGTGGAACCGAAGCCCCTGCCCCGGTAGCCGTATTAAAGCCTTTGGTAAAATCGGCATACCAGGTATTATCATCCTTATAATTCCTGTCTATGTTTTCGCCGGCAGAGCGCAGGTTGTATGATTTACCGGTGTTTTCGCTTGTCCAGTAGCCGCGTACCTGGTAAATGTTATTTTTTATCTCCAACGCATGCTGCTGTAAAATATAGCCCGATAGACGGAAACGATTGGCGCGCTGGTAAATATTATCCAGATCGGCAAAGCGATAAGTATAGTTGATCCGGGTATTTTCATTCAGTTTATAAGCCAGTCCAACATCCACCTTTACGTTATGCAAATCGTAACTGGTTACATCCTTTTCTGCATAACCGGTGCGTGCAATGGAGTATTGTTTGCCACCCAGCGTTACAGTTTTTCGGTCTGATGATTCATTGCCATAGCCATTTACCGGATCATAACCCGGATTATCCGGTCCACCAGCTATGCCCAGCTTAGCGTTTGCGGCGGCGTTCAAATCGGTTGTGTTATCAGCTATCCAATCATATCCTGTGGTATAGGTTCCATTCAATTTAAAGGCGAATTTTTTGGATACGGCCTTAGCTATCCGGAAACTGGTCTCTGAAAATAGTTTAGCCGAGGTTTCTTTATCGCCAACATGATTTACACCTGTTTTTTGCTGAATACTGATGCCCTGGCTGGTAAAAGGATCTTTGGTGATAAAATTTGCCAGGCCGTTAATAGCATTCAATCCATACAATGCTGATGCTGTACCGGGAATGATCTCCACACTTTCTATATCCAGATCACTTGGGCCCAGGGCATTGCCTATCGGAGCGCCAATATGCGGCGCCTGGTTATCAACCCCATCAACCAGTTGGGTAAAGCGCACATTGGTGGTATTGGCAAAACCCCTGGTATTAATGATCCGGAAACCAAGACTGGGTGTTATTAACTGAACGCCTTTTACATTTTCCAACGCGTCAAAAAACGATGGTGCTGCCGACCGCTTAAAATCTGCCGCTGTTATTTTTTCGATACTTACCGGCGACCGTAAGATACTTTCACTAATCCTCGATGCGGAAACCACCACTTCATTAAGCTCATGTTTTTTTATTTGTGTGGTATCACCTTTTTTAGATGCCGTATCAGCCGTAATGATTTTTTTCCGGCTTTGGGCATACAGTATACTGACAGTAAACATTATTGGGATTAAAAGAAAGTACTTTTTTAGCATAGGTGATCGTTTTCTGCTAATTTATTCGATATATTTTTATTTATATAACGAAATTCAAAATAAAACCAATCCGTCTTAAAGAATTGGCTTCGGTGTTGTAGGTAACTATATTATGCTTTTTTACTGCTATTATTTATGCGTTTCTTTCCAATAAGTTTCAATATTTTCCAATGACCGGCCTTTGGTTTCAGGTATCAGTTTCCAGGTAAGCCAAAGAGCGGGCGAGCAGCACAGTGCAAACAACCAGAACGTCCATGAAGAGCCTAAGCCTTCTAACATCAAGGGCGTAAGCTGTCCTACCAAAAAATTACCCACCCATAAAGACAGGGTAGCCAATGCCATGGCCTTACCCCTAATAGCATTAGGAAATATTTCGCCAACTACCACCCAGCAAACCGGCCCGAACGAAAAAGCAAAACAGGCTATAAAAGCAAGAATGAAGATCAGTATCCAGGAGCCTGAGGTTATACCCAGCGCAAACAATGCCCCAATAATGATCAATGAAAATACGGCGCCGCCAATACCTGCAAACAACAACGGTCTGCGGCCCCACTTATCAATAGTAAAAATGGCCACAAAGGTAAATACCACATTAACCAAACCTATGGTTACCTGCCCACCCAACGCATTGTTGAGGGTAAAGCCTGCTTGCTCCAGAATCCTGGGGCCGTAATAAATAACAGCGTTTATACCACATACCTGCGACAGAAAGGGCAGCAGTAAACCTATCCATAAAGCACGGCGGTAAATGGGGGTAAACAATTCCTTAAGAGAGCCTTCATCATTATCGCCCAGGGAGTTAAATGCTTCTATCTCTTTTTGGGCGGCCTCAGCGCCGTCAATCCTAACCAGTAGAGCCATAGCTTTTTGCTCCTGCCCTTTTAATAGCAACCATCGTGGCGATTCGGGTACTAAAAACAGGCTGATCAAAAATATACCGGCTGGTAATGTGCCTAAACCCAGCATCCCCCGCCACACATCGGCCGAAAATATTTTCCCCAGGCTTGCACTGTCAAATGTATCAGCGGCATGATTGGCCAGGTACGCATTTGAAAAATAGGCCAATACAATGCCTATGGTTAAAGCCAACTGGTAAAGGGATACCATCATTCCGCGAAAACGTGACGGCGAAAACTCCGATATATATAATGGCGATACCATAGAAGCCACGCCAATACCCAACCCACCAATTAAGCGAAATAAAATTAATGTTGTAAACGAGTCTGAAAGCATACAACCCAATGCCGATGCAAGGAACAAAACCGCCGAAATGATCAATACAATCTTACGGCCGTATTTGTCGCTCAATTTACCTGAGCAACTTACACCAATGATGCAGCCCAACAACGCGCAGCTTACAAACCAGCCCTCGCTAACTGCATTTAAGCTAAAATCGTGCTTAACCAAGCTTACCGTTCCTGAAATTACAGCAGTATCAAACCCAAATAAAAACCCGCCAAGGGCGGCCACCAAACAAACGAAGTACAGGTAGGTATTGCTCATTTTTGCCTCTTTATTGTTTACGGTTGTTATTACTTCATTCATTTTAAAAAGGCTTTGATAACTTTTGCACGGCTTTGCCCCAGGTTGGTTAATGTGTATGACGTTGCAGCTGCCGGTACCACAAAAGTTTCGGCGTAAGCAAAAACATGTTTTGTTCCGTCGGCAGTTTTTATAGATACTGCTGCACCTTCAACCAGCATCATTACGTGGCATTGATTATTGGTTTTAACTTTGATTTCGCTGTCAAATTCCATGCGGTGAACATCGTAAAAATGCTCGCGGTGTGTTGGTAAATGAACTATTTGCCAATCTTCGCCCTGTTGTATAACCGCTGGTTTTGAAATAAGCTCATCCTGAACTTTTTGTCCTTTGCGGCTAAAGTCGAGGTTATTAAATGCGTGATCAATATTTATAGGCCGCGGGTTGCCATCAAGATCAAGCCTTAACCAATCGTACATTTTAAAGGTAAAGATGTAAGGCGTAGCACTGATCTCCAGTACCAGATTATCAGCTCCGGCGCTGTGTACCGTACCATTCGGAATTAAAAACAAGTCGTGCTTTTTAGCAGTATGGGCCTGCACATATTTTTTTATTTCAACCTCTTTATTTTCGGCCTGGCTTGTTTCGAGTACCGATCTAAACTCTTCCGGGTCAATACCTTCCTGGAAACCTAAATAAACCTCAGCCTTATCCTTGCAATCCAGTATATAATAAGTTTCGTCCTGGGTTATGGTCTCACCAAAATTGTCTTGTATATATTTTAATTTAGGATGGCATTGGATGGATAAATTGCCCCCATCATAAGTATCCAAAAAATCAAAGCGGATAGGGAACTCATCGCCAAACTTTTGCGCATGCACCCCTAACACCTGTTCATGGTTATGGAACATCAAAAAATCAAAAGACACCTCAAGCAGGTAACCATCGCTTTCAAAAACCAAACCATTTTCGGGCACTATCAACTCAAACGACCAGGCGTAATTTACCACGTCCTTGTTTAAGCTTTTTATATGCTCCCTTATCCAATGTCCTCCCCACGCGCCAGGTTCAAACCAGGGCCTAACCCTAAAAACCGACCGGCTAAGGCGATTTAGGCCAGTCAAAAAGTCAACCCGGTGCATCCAGTTAATATCATCAGGCCATTGTCCATCAGCTATTAAGGCTATTTTGCCCAATATTTGCTTTTTATAGTTATTTAGTAAAACCCAGTCAACAAAGTAAAACCGCTTGTACATATAAAACGGATCGTTAACCTGATCGGTCCCAAGATTGGTTACGGAGCCGGCCCGCATCCTAAACTGCAATTCGTTTTTTGGCAGGTCAATATAAATTACCGGAGCATCCCAGCCAATCCACGCAGCGGCCGTGCCAATAACTATATTAATATCATATTCCTTATTTATTGTTTGTTCTGTTAACTTATCCAGCTCATAAAAATCATGCAGTGATAAAGTACACTTTGTTCCCCATACAGCATCCCCCGCACCCATAAATGGGTTAACCAAAGCTTCAATTACTTCGGCAGGTTTTAAATATTCTGAAGTTTGTACCCAGTTAACCGTTAAGCCACTTTTTTCAAAATATTTATTTAATGAACCTTGTATCCTGTTCCAAAAAACCCCGGCATAGCCATCAATYATCACTGTTTTTTTACCGGCAATATATTGGCCCAGCGAATCATATCCATTAAAAATTTTCCCACTCCCTACCGAACATACCGGATAAATATTGTATTCGTCCTTTTCGGTACCCGAGCTGTTTAACTTTACTGGCATTAAAAATTGTGACGATTTTCGGAACAATACTTCCTCAGGTTTAGGTTGTCCAGGAGTGTTGGTATTAGGTTGATCAGTATTCATTTATTTGTAATAATGTATGAACATATTAATTAACATTTATAAAGATCCTAAAGAGGTATTCCTTTATATTTGTAACATTCAAAACAGATTGGCTTATTTATTATTATGTACAAACATATAAATAATTTCATAATCCAAATAATTTTCAAATTAATTTATTTTCGTATATAAATAAGTAAAACGGCTAATAATAAAAACTATTTCAAAACGTCTTTATGTAGTAACAAATAAACTTGTTATTAAAAAATGGTTATCATTGTAATTTATTCGATAAATGAAATACGCTATAGACCATAAAAGCCCTATTCCTTTACACGTACAGRCCGAAGCTCTTTTAAGAAAGTTAATAGCCGAAGAAGAATATCAGGAAGGTAAGCTTTTACCCAACGAAGTTGACCTTGCCAAAAAACTGGCCATATCACGTACAACTTTAAGACAAGCCATCAATAAACTGGTTTTTGAAGGATTACTGGTGCGCAAAAAAAGATTTGGCACCAAGGTTGCCCAGGCCGCGGTTAGTTCAAAATCAAATAACTGGCTAAGCTTTTCGCAGGAAATGGCATTAAGGGGCATACCCATTAAGAATTTTGAACTGCATGTTACCTGGGTTTTCCCGGATGAGACCTTAGCCAAATTCTTTGAAATAAAACCCGACCGCAAAGTATTAAAAATGGAACGGGTTAGGGGGCGGGCCGATGAGCCTTTTGTTTATTTTGCTTCTTATTTTCACCCCCGCGTTGGTCTTACCGGCGATGAAGATTTCAAAAGACCATTGTATGAAATGCTGGAACAGGACCATTCTGTTATTGCCACCTTATCAAAAGAAGAGATCAGTGCCAAATCGGCCGGCAGTTTCATTGCCGAAAAGTTGCGGGTAAGCGTTGGYAGTGCTGTGTTGTTCAGAAAAAGATTTGTTTTTGACCAGGGCGAAAGGCCTATTGAATACAATCTTGGTTATTACAAGGCTGATAGTTTTGTTTATACAGTAGAGAGCTCCCGGTAATTTACATACAAAAAAAAGAATGTCACATTGCTTGTCGAAGCATTATGAGCAGGCCTTTACACACAACCCTCCGACAAGCATAGGATGACAGATCCCTTTGCTTAGTAAGATATTTTGGATAATTAAGTACGCGGTCTTTTGGGATTAAAGGCTACTAAATAGTTCAGTTCTTCATTTAAAACATTGTTCCTATCCTGCTTTTGTTCTTCTTTATGGGCCGACTGATTGAGCCTTGTTTTAATAGTGTGCAGTACCTGCAACAGGATCTCGGGAAATATTTTGGCGGCAACGGTAGGGTAGTAATCCTTCTGAATTTTTATTCTTTCGGTATTGGTAACCATGCTCAATTCCCAATTATCCTCGCCTTTAAAGCCATGTTCTTTGGCTGTGTTCAATAGGTCGAACATGTACATACGGGTTTGGCTTTCAATTGTTTGCTTATCCATTATCATAGTTTGTTATCTCTTAGGGTTAGTTCCTTTGTTACCGGATACCAGCAATTACCAATATGAGGGCAGCATTTTTAAAAACATGGCGACTATTTATATAACCATTCTTTTACATGATTGCACTGATATCGTTTTATTAACTAAAGCTTAATTATTACCGTATCAAAAAATGGCAATGCCTAAGAATCTATTGCAGTAGCGAGGAAGGAATTGCTTAAAGATAGCTATATTTTATTGTATATCAGTACTTTTAAATATTAATTAAAACCCTTGACTTATGAGATAGCAATCTCAGTTTAAAGCCCTACGGATCAAACATGCCAAAATCATAGCATTAATGGATAGTATTGGTGAGTTATATTGAACCTTGTTTAAATATATTTGTTAAAATTATTTTGGATACAACCCGTTTGTATCATATATAACACATCATAAAATCTGCCATGGCTAACCATTTTAAAGAAGCAAGCGTTGAAGAAATAAACCAGGTAATGCAGCAGTCACACGCCGCGTTTCAGATCTTTCAAAAAAAGAGCATCGAAGAAAAAAGCACATTTCTGGATACCATAGCCAATGAAATTGAAGCATTAGGCGATGCCCTACTGCAAAAGGCATCCGAAGAAACTAATTTACCCATAGGTCGCTTAACAGGCGAACGTGCCCGTACCACTGCACAGTTGCGCATGTTTGCCACCATGCTGCGCGAAGGCAGCTGGGTAGAGGCCAGCATTGATACCGCCATACCAGACAGAGCTCCGTTGCCAAAACCCGATCTGCGCAAAATGCTGATCCCGCTGGGGCCTGTGATTGTATTTGGGGCCAGTAATTTCCCGTTTGCTTATTCTACCGCTGGTGGTGATACTGCCAGCGCGCTGGCGGCTGGTTGTTCGGTTGTGGTAAAGGCACACCCTGCCCACGCCGAAACTTCTGAAATGGTATACAGCGCTATTAAAAAAGCCATAATTACATGCAACATGCCTGAAAATGTTTTTCAGCATGTACACGGAACCTCATTTGAAAGTGGCAAAGCCCTGGTACAGGCCGACCATACAGCCGCGGTAGGTTTTACCGGCTCTACCGCCGGGGGTAAGGCCTTGGTTGATTATTCAGCACAAAGAAAAAACCCCATTCCTGTTTTTTCGGAAATGGGCAGCATAAACCCGGTTATATTTTTACCAGATACCCTGCAACAAAATGCCGCCGGTTTGGCCACACAATACGCAGGCTCTATCACCTTAGGCATGGGGCAGTTTTGCACTAACCCCGGTTTAATGCTGGCGGTTGAAAGCCCCGCCCTTCATGATTTCCTGGATCATTTAAGCACAGGCATTGAAGCCATACAACCGGCTAAAATGCTGCATGCTGGTATCCATTCAGCTTACGAAAAAAAGAGCCACGAGGCACTGGAGCAAAAAGGTGTAAAGCTGGTTCAGCAAGCCGCTACGGCCGCTCATGACATTGAAGCTCTGCCAACCGTTGCCCTGGTAAGCGGCGAAACATTTTTAACGAATCCTTTACTGCACGAGGAGGTGTTTGGACCATACTCGCTCATGGTAAGCTGTAAGGATGAACAAGAATTGGTAACAGTTTTAAAATCGGTATCGGGACAACTTACTACTACCGTAATGGGTACCGTTAAAGATCTGACAGATCATCCAAACCTGGTGGATGTATTACCTTCCATTGCCGGTAGGATATTGTTTAACGGTGTACCTACAGGAGTTGAAGTTTGTGCCAGTATGGTGCACGGCGGCCCTTATCCGGCCAGTACAGATAGTCGTTTTACCGCCGTTGGTGTTAATGCTGTAAAACGCTGGGTACGCCCGGTATGTTACCAGAACTGGCCAGATAGCCTGTTGCCTTTAGCTTTGCAGGATGCTAATCCGCTACAGATATGGCGGTTGGTTGATAATGAGTGGAAGAAGTAGAAGCCCCCTCTAAATCTCCCCCTAAAAGGGGAGACTTTTAAAATCTTTTAAAGCCCTCTCCTTTGGAGAGGGTTGGGTGAGGCTTCTGCTTCTTTCTCCCGCAATGTCGCGATGATATGTTGCTTTTAAGCCATTTCCTTCATAAAGATCTCCTGGATAACATTGATCTCTTTGGTGTAAATGGTTTTTTTGCGCATGGCAAAGTACAGGGTGTTCTCCACCTTCAGCTTACCTTCCCATATCAACTTTACATCACCGCTTTCAAGTTCCTTTTTACATAAAAAATCAGGAATCACGGCCAGGCCTACACCACTGCTTAAACACCGTACAATGGAGTTTAAGTTGGGTACAATAAAGTTGGGTTTAAAATTTGGCCGCCTGTTAAAATTAACATACCAAAACCTTAGCCAGTGTTCCATATCACCAGTGGTACCGTACCACTTCTGGTTGGTGAGCCATTGTTGTAACCCAGGCATGTCATTTTGCGCGAGCAACTTTTCAAAGAGTGTGGTATCGGTATTTTTGCCGGCTACCAATGCAATTGTCTCTTTGGAGAACGGCGTGTATTCTATGCTTTTATTATTGCCCTTCTGCGGGGTAATGATCAGGTCGAGGATGCCATTGTCCAGATCGCTCAGCATTTGCGGGTATTCGCCAAACTTAATGATCACGTTAAAGGGCAACCCGGCTAAATAAGGCTCTAAAGTAATTTGGAAGGTTTCAAAACACATGCCTATACTTATGGTGGGCGTGTCCTTTTCCGTACTCCGGTGAAAATGTTTTTCGGCCGATTCCAGTTTTTCCAATGCCTCCTGTATATAGTTATACAATATCTTTCCCCGTTCTGTTGATACCATTTTACGCGAGGTGCGGTCAAAAAGTTTATAACCCACATAAGCCTCCAGCGAACCTAAGTGGAGGCTAACTCCGGGTTGTGATACATACAGCGCTTCGGCAGCACCTGTTAATGTCCCGGTTTCATAAATGGCCTTAAAGGTTCTGTACCATTCTAAATTTACCATTTCTATCTATCATAATTATGATACAAATGTATGATTTAAATTATTTTAATAGTAGATAAATCAGGTCTAATTTTGCGTCATAAAATTAGAGCATAACACAATGAAGAAAATATTTGTAATAAACGGCGGCCAAAAATTTGGCCATTCCGGAGGAAAGTTTAATAAAACAATAACCGAAACAACTGTTGATTTTTTCGAAAACCAACCCGGCTTCGAGGTTAAATACACTGATATTAATGAAGAGTACGACCCGGCCGAAGAAGTTCAAAAATATGTATGGGCAGATGTGGTGATATACCACACACCTACTTGGTGGTTCCAGGTGCCACACGGACTTAAAAAATATATTGATGTAGTATTTACCGAAGGCCATGCTAATGGAATATACCAAAGCGATGGCCGCACGGCCGAAAACCCAACAATTAATTACGGCACCGGTGGTATGCTGCATGGCAGGCAATACATGGTAACCACATCATGGAACGCCCCCAAAGAAGCCTTTACCCTGCCAAATGAGTTTTTTATGGAAACCAGTGTTGACGATGGACCGTTATTTGGCTTTCACCGGATGAATGCTTTTACCGGTATGACGCCTTTGCAAAGCCTGCATTTTCATGATGTGATGAAAAATGCCGATATTCAACATAATCTTGACACTTATACTGATCATCTTACCAAAAATTTCATCATCGCCCAAACACAAGAACATGAGCATTTACTTAACTGCAATAATTAAAAGCAAACCAGGCTACGCCGATGCTTTAAAAGCACACTTACTGGAATTAGTGAGCCATTCAAAAACGGAGATCGCCTGTCTGCAGTATGATCTGCACCAGGTTGAAGAAGATCCTAATATTTATATTTTTCATGAAGAGTGGAGTGATGCTGCAGGATTAGAGCTGCATAACAGCCAGCCTCACCTGCAAAACTTCGTGACCAATTCTGCCGATCTGCGTGATGGCGACATCATTGTATATAAAACGCATACGGTTTCAGCATAATAACATGGCAGACTTACGAAGTTTTAAAACGGCGAAGCCCTCAACGAAACAATTAAAAAAACTAACATCGCTGAGTTAAACTTCGTAAGTCTTAATCCTTTGGCTCCAACCCTACTTAACAAACCTTTTCAACAGGTCAGGAGCCGCGGCCAGGAGTTTTATTTTATAGCGATAGCCCCCATCAAAAGCATCTTCTTCCTTTAAAAACTCGTGTGCCTTTTTGCTTATCCAATAGGTTTCTGTATAGTGTTTACCCTGGTAATCACTTTCGGTAAATAGTTTCCAGCAATCAACCTTGTCATTATTTAAGGTAGTAAGCACCTCATCGCCTGCAACTTTATAAAGCACGTACATGGGTGGCTCCAAACCGGCATCATAAAAATTAATAGCGAAGGTTTTTCCCGCCGCCAATGGCAGCATTTCAAAAGTTTCAATGTCCAAATTCCAGTTAAAATTGGGCTGTTTAAAATCAAGCGAAAAATTTTTCACGTCGTTATTTTTTACGGTATCGGCCGCGGTGATCTTATCCGTGTCCCAGTTATATGCTTTTGTTTTGCCGCCTATAGTTTCTGCATGGTAAAGAGGCGCAAAATCGGCAACCTTATTAACAGAATAAACTTGTCTGAATGATGTGCTATCGCTACCAAACCAGTTTTGACTTATGGTAAAAACCTTTTCATTGTTTTTGGTTCCCACTTCAATATTGCGCAGCCAAAACCAAAACCGTAAATTCTTTTTACTTTTTACATTTTGAAAATATACCAGGTATTGCTTATTGCCCGGTTGTAACACCTGGGTCATCAATCGTTTATCATTAAGGTGTATGGTATCTGTTTGTGCCCATACCGGCCTTAAATTGCCCAGCAATTGCCACAGCAAGGCTAAACTTGTCAAAATAATTTTGATGATAGAGCAGCAGTCTGTTTTCATGATAGTTAATGGTTTAAAGCAGGTCCTTTTTATAATTAATGATTAAAGCTGCCTCTTATTCACCGCCAAAAAAAATCAATTCAACTGCTGCATAGCTATTTTTAACAACTGGCGGTAAAGATTCAATAAACAGGCATTTACGCTGTTTATTAAACCCTGTGCCCCTTTAGTTTAATAAACAAAGGCATCGGTTGAAAAAAAGCAAGAACAATAAAAAACCTTTGTAATTTTAAAACATGCAAGTATTTAAAGGAAAGGCAACCATTACTCAACTGCAATGGCTTGCCTGGGTCTCATTCTACGTTATTACATTTTTTTCCTATCTGCCAATGGATGGGCTTGCAGAATCGGCTGTGTTCCCGTTGATCAATTGCTTTTTTTATGCAGTTATTATATATGGCAATATCCTGTTTTTGTTTCCGCGTTTTTACCAGCGTGAAAAATATGCGGCGTATGTGTTACTGGTGATCCTGCTTTTGATAATAACAGGACTAACCCGCGGTTATTTATCTTCGTTTATTTACAATACGTACTTTGCCGAACCCTCTAAAATTGAGCCTACAACATTTCTTGGTCAGCTAAAATATTCATTGGCCGGAATTTTAATATTCGCGCTCAGTTTTATATTCCGTATAGCTATTGCTTATTTCAAATTAAAGCAGCAAACCGAAGAGATGATGGTACAAAAAAGCCAGGCAGAGCTTAACCTTTTAAAATCGCAGGTACAGCCACATTTTCTGTTCAACACACTCAATAACATTTATTACGAGGCTTATCGCGAAGCGCCGAGAACCGCTGCTCTGATCGAGCGCCTGTCAGACATTATGCGCTATTTTTTGGATGAGAGCCCTAAGGATGAGGTTGCTATCGCCACCGAAGTTAAATTTATTGAGAATTATATGGAGCTGGAAAAGATCCGTATAAGGCATGATACCCAGATGAGCTTTAAAAAAGATTTTAGCCAGGACCTGCGGATTCCGCCTATGCTGCTGATGACTTTTATAGAGAATATTTTTAAGCATGGCATTGATAAATCAAGCCTGGATAACTGCATCAAAATTTCATTGATTCAGCAGGATAATTACCTATTGTTTGAAACCACTAACCGCGTATATGCCAAACCTAAACAAAATGGCAGTAACGGATTTGGGATAGCAAATTTGCATAAAAGGCTTACCTTGCTATACGGAACAAACTTTGAACTGGATGTTAATAAAAATGAACTATCGTTTACTGCTTTTTTAAAAATCCCTTTAGCGTGAATTTAAGTTGTATTATTATTGATGACGAACCAAATGCGGTAAAACTGCTCGAAATGCTGATCAGTCAAACCACGCAATGGCAACTGTTAACCAAGTGCTATAACGGCCTGGAAGCGCTTGCATTTTTAAAAGAGAACAAGCATAAGGTAAATTTTATATTTTTAGATATCAACATGCCGCATCTGAGCGGTATGGAACTCGCCGGACTATTATCACCTGACACCAAAATTGTTTTTACAACCGCTTATTCTGAATTTGCTGCCGAGAGCTATACTTTTCAAACTATTGACTATCTACTAAAGCCCATAACACTGAAACGTTTCCTGGCTGCTATGCAAAAGATAGAAGCTTATTTCGGAAAAGCCCAGCCAGTTATTATCCCAACAACACAACCCGAGCAGGAATATTTTTTTGTAAAATCGGGCAAAGTGCTCCGCAAAATATTACTGGAACACATACTATATTTTGAAGGTGAAAAGGAGTATGTAAGGGTGGTGATGCATACCGATCAATTACTTATTTACCGGCGGTTAAAAGATATTGAAGAACAACTGTCAATCCCATTTGTACGCGTACATAACTCATACATTGTAAATACCAAACAGCTCAACAAAATTCAGGATAACCATATATACATTGGCGATAAACAGATCCCCGTTAGCGAAAAATTCAAGGATGGTTTTATGGCAGTTATTAACCAGCGTATATTTTGAAGATTTAACTTATTCTTCCGTTAAAATAGTAAACTTAAACTCAAGCGGTTCAAAATGGCGGATGAGTTCATCAATGAATGATTGCCCCCATTTTACATACATCAGGCCAAAATTTTCGGTACGCTCCTGCAAGCTGTCTTTAGGGAACAATTCGGCTTTAACTGCTGATAGTTGTTCAAGCCTTACCTGGTAATTGCGTTTTTCGGCTTTAATTAATTTCTTTTCCAGATTATCAACAGCATGTTTAAGGCGGGCTTGCACTGCAGCTGTAGATGGTGACAATGTTGGGTCAATTTTATACGACCTCAGTTTTATTTTTTCAAAAACACTGGTCAATTCACGCCATTCCCCTTCTAATGAAAGATTATGTTCGCTATGTTTCTTTATCCATTCAGTTTGCAATTCGTCTGTTGGTTTAAACAGGGCGGCAACATCAAGATCCATACGTTCAATTTTGGCAGCCTGTTCCTTACGCACCATCAAAGCCGAGTTACGCAATATCAGGATAGGGAAATCAACTTTGTAAAAATCAAAATTTGATTTAAGCTCCAACCAGTAAACCACTTCGGCGCCACCACCTATATAGGCAATGTTGGGTAAAATACATTCCTGGTATAGCGGGCGCATTACTACATTTGGGCTAAAACGCTCCGGCGCTGTCGCGATTTCCTTTTTCAGTTCAGCCTCTGTAAAACGGATATCAGTATTCATTACTTGATAGCTGTCCTGCTCAAAAATTATACGTTCGCGCAGGCTGTCTTTCAGGTAAAAAAAGTTTATTTCGCGCGGATTAACCTGTATATGTACCCCCAATTTTTGCAATTGCTCATTGGTGGCGCTTATATTTTTAAAACTGTGCTGATCAATGATGTCCTGCTCCATGATGGGGGCAAACTGCTGCTTAAACTCATGGTCATCGGCATCTATAATCACCAGTCCGTATTGGCCAAACAAGGCATTAACCAGGTAGCGGGTAGCATCGGCAAGTTTATCAAATCGGGTATAGGCTGTTTCTACAATTTTTGCCAGATCTTGCGAATAACCCTCCATCCCTAAAACGCCTTTATACTGATTAAGAGCCTGGCGCATAGTATCGGGATTTATACGTCCGGTAGCGCCCGATGCCTCGTACCACCAATGCACCTTTTTACCACCAATATTGGTATAGTTGATCTCGGCAAAGTCATGATCTTCACTGGCCATCCAGTAAACAGGAACAAAATTTTTATCGGGGTGAGCGGCTTTTAGTTGCTGCGCTAATTTAATAGCCGTAGCTATTTTATAAAGGAAATAAAGCGGGCCTGCAAAAATATTTAACTGGTGACCTGTGGTAATTGTATAAGTACTATCTTCTTTAAGCAGCTCAATATTGTGCTCTACAATGGAGGGATAAGGCTCATTATGGGCGTATTGTTTTGTCAATACACGTACCAGTATCTCCCTGTTAGCAACAACCTTTTTATTTTTTAGCAGCTCGGCAAAACCGGCCATATCCGGGCGGTAGCCGTAAAATTGTTTAAGATCAGCACGGTTTTCGAGATAATCAATAACCGTGGGCGAAAAAAATCCGGTGTCTTTATAGCTTGTACAGGAGGCTTCCATTAATCCAAATGTAAAATCATTACTGGTTATGTGCCACAAATTAGCATTATTTTACAATTTGTCCATAAAGGTCAAAATCTTCGGCACTGTTAACTTTTACATTAACAAAGCTTCCTATAGTTGCATAATCAATTTTAGCATCAATCAAAACTTCATTATCCACTTCGGGCGAGTCAAACTCGGTACGGCCCACAAAGTAATCACCGTCCTTTTTATCAACCAGCACTTTAAAAGTATGACCTATTTTTTCCTGGTTCTTATCAAACGAAATACCTTGCTGAATTTCCATAATGGCATCGGCACGCTGTTGTTTTACTTCATCAGGAACATCATCAACTAAAGAGTAGGCATGGGTTTTTTCTTCGTGTGAGTAAGTGAAACAACCTAAACGGTCAAACTTAGTTTCTTCAACCCACTGCTGCATTTCTTCAAAATCGCGCTCTGTTTCGCCGGGGTAACCGGTAATTAAGGTAGTACGCATAGCAATACCCGGTACTTTATCACGGATCTCGTTTACTACATCTATTGTTTTTTGTTTGGTAAGACCACGGCGCATAGATTTCAGCATATTATCGCTGATGTGCTGTAAAGGCATATCCATGTATTTGCAAATATTATCGCGCTCGTTCATTACGTCCAATATCTCCATCGGAAAACCGGATGGATAAGCATACTGCAGCCTGATCCATTCAATACCGTTTACGTCAGACAGGCGGCGAAGCAACTCATCAAGGTTACGTTTACCATACAGATCCAACCCGTAATAGGTAAGGTCCTGCGCTATGRGTATAAGCTCTTTGGTGCCATTTTTTGCCAGCTTCTGCGCATCCATAACCAACTGATCAATTGGTGTGCTCAGGTGCTTGCCACGCATCAGTGGGATGGCACAGAACGAACATGGACGGTTACAGCCCTCGGCAATTTTAAAATAGGCAAAGTGCGATGGCGTAGTTAATAAGCGTTCGCCTATCAGCTCATGTTTATAATTTGCACCAACTGATTGCAATAAATTCTGCAGATCGTTAGTACCAAAGTAAGCATCAACATTGGTGATCTCGGCTTCCAGCTCAGGTTTATAACGCTCGCTCAGGCAACCGGTCACAATTACTTTCCCAACTTTACCCTGCTCTTTAAGCTCGCTGTATTGTAAAATAGTATCGATAGATTCCTGCTTGGCGTTATCAATAAAGCCACAGGTATTTATCACGATGATATCGTTGCTGTTAACAGATTCAGCCTCGTGCACCACATCAAACTGGTTGCCCTTCAGCTGACCCATCAGGATCTCAGAGTCGTATATATTTTTTGAGCAGCCCAAAGTAACCACGTTTACACGGGGTTTAACTATTTGGGCTGTCGGCCTTGAAATTTCTTTTGTCCTCATAATATTTTTGAGATTTCACTGATTTTAGGAGTGATTTCACCGATCTTTATTAAGAATTACAATTGATTTGATCAAACTGATATCCTTTTTATTTCACAACTTGGATTACCAAAATTGATAAGTAATCCTGTCTTTACCTTACTTGCTTTGAGATAGGAAAGTAGTTGACTTTTAAATAATGCAGGGATATGCCCCGTTACTGATTTAAGTTCAACGATAACTTTGTTTTCAACAAAAAGATCACACCTGAATTTTCCAACAAACTGATCTTTAAAAACAACGTTAAACTCTTTTTCTACTTCAAAATTTATTCCCTCTAATACTAACTGATGTTGCAGCGCTTTAGCATAAATCTTTTCAATAAATCCCGGCCCCAATGAACGATGAACTTCGTAACAGCAGCCTATTATCTTTTCAGTAAGAGCATCATGTTCAAAGTTTGACATATCAATCGGTGAAATCAACTCAAATAATCAGTGAAATCACACTTTAAACAAACTGTTCACAAATTCAGTTCTGTCAAACAGCTGCAAATGCTCCATGCCTTCGCCTACACCTATATATTTTACCGGGATCTTAAACTGATCCGAAATTCCTATCACTACACCACCTTTGGCCGTACCATCAAGCTTGGTTAGCGCCAACGCGTTAACCGCGGTAGCCTCAGTGAATTGCTTGCATTGTTCAATAGCATTTTGCCCGGTCGAGGCATCCAGCACCAGCAATATCTCGTGCGGGGCGCCAGGGATCACCTTTTGCATTACATTCTTGATCTTGGTAAGCTCGTTCATTAAACCTACTTTATTATGTAAACGGCCTGCGGTATCAATGATAGCCACATCATCGCCATTGGCCACTGCAGATGTCAATGTATCATAAGCTACAGATGCGGGATCTGAGCCCATAGGCTGCGCAACTACTCTTACATCAACCCTTTTGCCCCAAAGCTGCAGCTGTTCAACCGCGGCAGCGCGGAAGGTATCGGCAGCGCCTAAGACAACTTTATTGCCTGCTTGCTTTAATTTATGGGCCAATTTGCCAATGGTAGTAGTTTTACCTACACCATTAACCCCAACCACCATAATTACATAAGGCTTGTGGTTGCCATATTCAAAGTTCCTGAAATCGTTACTGTTGTTTTCGGCCAGTAACTGCTGAATTTCGTCCTTCAGCAAAGTGTTCAGTTCGCCGGTGCCTACATATTTATCGCGGGCTACGCGGGCCTGTATGCGCTCAATTATTTTTAAGGTAGTGCTTACACCAACATCTGATGTTACCAGTACTTCTTCCAGCTCATCAAGAACATCATCATCAACTGTTGATTTGCCTGCTATTACCTTGGTGATCTTTGAAAAAAAGTTATCCTTGGTTTTTTCTAAACCAGTATCAAGGGCTTGCTGCTCCTGCTGTGTGTTATCCTTTTTCTTAAAAAAATCAAATAATCCCATAGTTTTTTAGATATGCAGATTTTAGATGTGCAGCTATGCAGATTTCAAATATGCAGATTTTTTGATGTTTAAACTTAGCCTTGCAAATATGCCGATATTCATGTTAGCAGATATCAGATCAATGTTATAATATGATCTCATTTGCACATCTGTACACTTGAAATCTGCACATCAGTATGTAATCAACAAAAAAAGCCCTCTCGTAAAAACAAGACGGCTTCTATATTTTGATCAAAAAGTTATTACAGTGTTTTACCTGCAATAGCATCCTTAACAAAATCGTTAGGGACAATTTGTTCTTTAAATGAATAAGCACCTGTTTTAGGTGATTTATTCATAGTGATCACTTTTGAATATTCTTTGCCTTTACCTGCTACTTTCAGTGTTGCAACTACTTTCTTTGCCATTTCTTTTAATTATTGAATTAGTGACTTATTGAATTAGTGAGTTAATTGTTGTTAGCACTTTAAACCTAATCAACCATCAACTTAATCAACCAATTATTTAATCTCTTTATGAACTGTTACTTTCCTTAAAACCGGGTTGAATTTTTTCATTTCCAGTCTTTCAGTTGTGTTTTTCTTGTTCTTAGTGGTAATATAGCGAGACATGCCTGGCATACCGCTTGTTTTGTGTTCAGTACACTCTAAAATTACCTGAACCCTGTTGCCTTTTTTTGCCATTTTCTTTTTATGTTGTACGTGTCACCTCCCGGCTTACGTAATTTTTTAATTATAATACTGCACGTTTTGAATCTTACGTATAACGTAAAACATCAAACGTACAACCCTACTAAATGTATCCTTTTTTTACAAATTTATTGATACAGGCAGTTATACCATTTTTAGTGATGGTTTTAACAGCCGATGTAGATACCTTTAAGGTAATCCATTTATCTTCTTCRGGGATATAAAACTTTTTAAGTTTTAAGTTTGGATGAAACCTACGTTTTGTTTTAACGTTTGAGTTAGAAACGTTATTACCCACTAAAGATCCTTTTCCTGTTAGATCACAAATTCTTGACATGACAAATATTTTTAATTATCAACCCTTTACTTAAAAGAGTTTGCAAATATCAGACTTTTAAATCAAATATTCAACAGTGTTTTTAAAATAATTCAAATAAATATTCCGAACCTCAAAAAAGCGTATTTGYTACCTCCCGAAAGGCTATCTCACTTATTGATAATAAACTATCTTTCTTTCGGTATAAAAAGGTTGGGATAGGGTTCCGTTATCAAGTTCGGGTACTTTTATGCGCTTAATCCAGTTGCCTGCCTTATCAAAAGCCGTATAAGTATAATGCGTTTTGATGTGATTGCGGTTTACCATGTTGCTATTTTGTTCCTTAATAAAGCCGGCCTTGTTATATTTAAATTCATTTACAAGTACCATATCACCTTTCTGATCATATTCTTCATCCTTCGCCTGGTGCCCTTTTCTATCATATTTATACTTATTCTTATACCGAAAAGCTCTTTCATCCGC
>NZ_JBFUJG010000047.1:0-39330 GCF_056401495.1 Mucilaginibacter sp. P4_E8 | reverse complement strand
CACTTGGTCAGCTTACCGCGGGTATTGCCCACGAGATCCAAAATCCGCTAAATTTTGTTAATAACTTCTCTGAGGTAAGTGCCGAACTTACCAGTGAATTAAAAGAGGAACTCAAAAATGGAAATACAGAAGATGCTATAGCCATAGCTGATGACCTGGAGAAAAATTTAAATAAAATTCAGCATCATGGTAAACGAGCCGACAGTATAGTTAAAGGCATGCTTGAACATAGCAGAAACAGCGCCGGCGAGCGGCAGCCTCTAAATATTAATACTTTGGCCGAAGAATTTTTAAGATTATCCTATCATGGAATGCGGGCCAAAGACAAAGCTTTCACTTCTGAGATAGTTACCAGTTTTACTGCTGAAAGGGTTATATTAAATGGTGTGCAGCAAGATATAGGAAGGGTGATGCTCAATTTGTTTAATAATGCCTTTTATGCTGTAAATCAAAAGCAAAAAACCAATGTCGAAAATTATAAGCCAACAGTTGAAGTAAGAACTGAAATCAGGGGCGATTTAGCTGTGTTTACTGTAAGAGACAATGGTAATGGCGTACCACTTGCTATAAAGGATAAGATCATGCAACCTTTTTTTACTACCAAGCCAGCGGGCGAGGGTACAGGTTTGGGCTTATCGCTTAGCTATGATATTATTGTGAACGGTTATAACGGAAGTATTGATATTAATACAAAAGAATTTGAATATGCAGAGTTTATAATAACATTGCCTTGCATATTAGCAAATGAGCCGGTTAAATCATCATTTATAAAATGAAAATGGTGCTTTAAACAATTTTGTATCTTTGCCATCCATGTCAGATACTCCTTTTTTGCAGGCTATTGCAGTAAGTAAAATATATCCGGGCAAACACCAGGCCGGCGTTAAAAAAACAGATATTGTTATACAACCCGGCAAAATAACCGCTATTATTGGCGAAAGCGGAAGCGGGAAAAGTACTTTATTACGTTTGTTGTATGGCTTACTTTCGCCGGATGAAGGTGTGGTTGAATTTAAGGGCGAGCGTATTTGGGGGCCTGAAGAAAAACTGATCCCCGGTCATGATGCCATGAAAATGGTTACCCAGCATACTGATGATTTGAATCTGTTTGCCAAAGTGTGGGATAACGTGGCTGCCATGCTGCCCGCAACCGACCTGAACGCCAAACAGCAAAAAACCGAACAGGTATTAAAGCAGCTTAACATGGCTGCTATGGCCGATAAACGTGTGGCTGATTTGAGCGGTGGCGAAAAGCAGCGTGTGGCTATTGCCCGTGCTATTATAACCCGTCCGCAGGTTTTATTGCTGGATGAACCCTTTAACCAGGTTGATACTTCTTTCAGGGAAGGCTTACAGCACGATATCAGGCAAATAGTGAAAGAGATTGGCCTTACGGTGATCATGGTATCTCATGACCCTGCCGAAGTGCTCTCTATGGCCGATGAGCTGATCGTGCTTAAACAAGGCGAAATAATAGAGCATGGAACACCAAAAGCCTTGTACCAATATCCGCAAAACCTTTATACAGCGCAATTGCTGAGCAACTGTAGCATCCTTACCGCCGCCGAAGGCAAACTTTGCGGCATCAGTATTACTAAGGAACACGCGGTAATATATCCTGAATGGATCAAGTTAAAACTGATCACCAAAGCAAAAAACTGGGTGGTAAGGCAGGTATTATTTAAAGGATTTTATGAAGACCTGATACTGGAACAAAACGGTACCCTGCTACGGGTTGTAAATGAAGAGTCTGGCAAATATGCCGAAGGTGATAAGGTTGCGGTAAGGGTAGGGAAGTGGCTGGAATATTAGAACAGATACGTAAAATATAATAAATATGTCATTGCGAGCGTAGCGTGGCAATCTCATAGGGCAAGTAACGAACTTTGCTTGTGCAACCTGCCTGATGAGATTGCTTCGTACCTCGCAATGACATGATGGAATTTACACCAGGTACTCAAACAAAGTCCTGTCTTTATTGAGTTCGATAACATTAAAGCGGTGCGCTATCATGCGTTTTAATAAAGCGGGATAATCATCGGCTGATTTTAGTTCGATACCAACCAGGGCAGGTCCGTTTTCTTTTTCGCTTTTCTTGATGAATTCAAAACGGGTAATATCATCATGCGGCCCAAGCACGTTATTTACGAACAGCTTTAATGCTCCCGGACGCTGCGGAAAGCGCACAATAAAGTAATGCTTAAGCCCTTCGTACAGTAAAGATTTTTCTTTGATCTCCTGCATACGGGCAATATCATTATTACCACCGCTTATTATACAAACTACCTTTTTGCCTTTTATTTTGTCTTTGCAGGCATCAAGTACTGCTACTGATAATGCTCCGGCAGGTTCAACTACAATAGCATCTTCGTTGTATAATTTTAATATGGTGGTACAAACCTTTCCTTCAGGTACCAGCAGCATATCGTCAAGCACATCACGACAAATATCATAGGTTAATGCGCCAACACGTTTTACGGCAGCACCATCAACAAAGCGGTCAATTTCAGGTAGTGTTATAGGCTCGCCCTGTTCCAGTGCCTTGAGCATGGATGGCGCACCTTCGGGCTCAACACCTATCAAATAAATACCGGGTACCTGCTGTTTTAAATAAGTTCCGGCTCCGGCTGCCAGGCCGCCGCCACCTATAGGCATAATTACAGCTTCCACATCGGGCAGGTCCTGCAATATCTCCACACCAACAGTTCCCTGGCCTTCAATAATACGATAATTATCAAACGGTGGTATAAATGTCATTTCATGTGCTTCGGTATAAGCAAGGGCCTCACGCAGGCAATCATCAAAAGTATCGCCGGTTAAAACCAGCTCTACACTTCCGTGGCCATGCATTTCTGTTTGGGTAACTTTTTGTTTCGGGGTTATTTCGGGCATGAAAATTACACCCTTAGTACCTAATGCATTACAGCTAAAAGCTACGCCCTGCGCATGGTTGCCCGCGCTGGCGCAAACAACGCCACGGCTCAGTTCTTCGGCAGTTAGCTGACTGATCATATTGTAAGCGCCACGCAGTTTGTACGAACGTACAATTTGCAGGTCCTCACGTTTTAAATATATCTCGCAATCGTATTTGGCCGATAAGCCGGCATTATATTCCAGCGGAGTGCGTTTAACTACGCCTTTAAGACGTTCATAGGCCGACTCAAAATCAAGCTGGTTCTTAGTATCAGTTTCCATTATTAATTTTTTACCAGCTTGTGTGCTACCAAACTTAACAGGTCATCGTCGTTGATGTCAAGCTTAACATCAGCAAGGGTTAAAAAGCTGTTATATACTTCGGCCAGTTCTTCCTTATCCAAATTGTAACCCAGGCGCTCCAGGTGAAATTTAAGCGCATGCCTGCCACTGCGGGCGGTAAGTACAATACTGGCGCTCGGGAAACCTACATCCTCGGGACGTATGATCTCATAGTTCTCGCGGTTTTTAAGGAAACCATCCTGGTGGATGCCTGAGCTGTGCGCAAAGGCATTGCTACCTACTATGGCTTTATTGGGCTGTACCGGCATGCGCATTTGTGTGCTGATCATGCGGCTAAGCTCATAAAAGTTTTTAGAGTTGATGTTGGTATGCAAACCCAGTACCTGGTGTGTTTTCAGGATCATGACCACCTCCTCAATTGAGGTATTACCTGCACGCTCTCCAATACCGTTAATGGTACCTTCAATTTGGCGGGCGCCATTCTGCAAACCGGCAATAGAGTTGGCAGTAGCCAGACCTAAATCATTATGGCAATGCACCGAGATAATGGCCTTATCAATATTTTTTACGTTCTCTTTCAAAAATTTGATCTTGCTGCCATATTGATCAGGCAGGCAATAGCCGTTTGTATCCGGAATATTTACTACAGTGGCGCCTGCGGCAATTACCGCTTCAACCATCTGGGCTAAAAATACAACATCGGCACGACCGGCATCTTCGGCATAAAACTCAATATCTTCAACGGCACGCTTGGCATATTTAACGGCTTCAACGGCACGTTCCAGTATATCTTCGCGGGTGCTGTTAAATTTATGCTTGATGTGCATATCAGACGAACCGATACCTGTATGAATACGCGGATGTTTAGCATATTTTAATGATTCGATAGCAGCATCAATATCGCCTTTGTTGGCACGGGTAAGCGCACAAACGGTTGGATTTTTCACCGCCTTTGAAATTTCAACAACGCTGTTAAAATCACCCGGACTTGAAACCGGGAAGCCTGCTTCAATAATATCCACGCCCAGTAGTTCCAGTTCTTTTGCTATCTCAATCTTTTCGGGGGTTGTTAACTGGCAACCCGGTACCTGCTCGCCATCGCGAAGCGTGGTATCAAAAACATAAACGCGGTTGGGATCGTGTAACATATTATTTTTTGTTTTTAGTTATGTGTTAGTATCAAGTAGCGAGTATCAGGTATCAAGACCGATTCGTTTACTTTTTACTTAATTCATTTCGTTATCTGTAGATATCTCCAATCAAAACAGCTAAAAAGTCTTGATACTTGATACTAATTACTTGCTACTTAAATTATTCTTTAACAGCTATAAACCTTAACCTTTTATAATCGGCATACCATTGGCCGCCTTCGTTATAGTGTGGTTCAAGCTTGTTGGTTATTTCTGTTAATATCTGTTGTTTTTCATCTTCGGCTATACCTTCAAGGTATTGTTCACCAAACATGGTTACCCATTTGGCCACACCCTGATCGCCATCCTGCAATGGTGTTTTACGGTCATAGTGAATGGCATAACTAACCTTAAAGCCGTGCTCCTCTAACTTAGTAGCATACTCACCTATCGACGGGAAATACCAGATCTGGGTATCAGCCTGCACATGGTAACCATGATTTTGCAGTACCAGTTGTGTGGCTTCAATTAAGCGGGCAACATTGCCTTTACCGCCCATTTCGGCTACAAAGCGGCCGCCATGTTTAAGAACGTTATATACACTACGCATCATCCCGTTTTGATCCTTTACCCAATGCAGGGCCGCGTTCGAAAACACCGCATCATACGGAGTATCTGTAAAAAAGTCGGCAGCGTTTTCAACCACGAACTCAATTTCAGGATACTTTTCCTTTGCCTGGGCAATCATATCAGGCGACAGGTCGGTGCCTTTTACTTTGGCTCCTTTGCTTTGGATCTGCTGTGTTAAATGGCCCGTACCGCAACCCAGATCAAGAATATATTCACCAGCTTTAACATCCAGTAATTCCAGCACATCCTCACCGTATTGAAATACAAAGGCGTGTTTTTGGTCGTACAGATCAGGATTCCATTTCATAACTTATATATCTATATTTCTTCAGTCTCACCAATTTTTGCTTCATTTAAATTTTTGAAATACCTTATTAAGTAAACACCACATACAATTAAAAAGGTACTGTTGGTCCATATTACAATACTTAAAAAATCTTTTGAGATGATAGTTACAGCAATAACTATTAAACTAAGAAAAATTACTAACGCTAACATCAGCTTATCATAAGACTGCCGTATAGCTACCCACCAGGTAATTTGCGAAGCTATGATGCCCATCAAGATTGTATTTTCTTTAATTCCATTACTTTGAATATTAACAAGCAAGGCAATCTCAACTAAAACAAAAGGACCGCCGCTATGACCTGCCGCAAAACAGCAAATCAAGAACAATAATATTATAGCGATCTTTAACCCATTCATTTTAGCCTTCAAATTTTAGCTTAGGTACTCCAGCACTTTTTGCCCCATGGCTTTGGTCCCTAAAATTTTACCTTTATCGGTATTAACATCAGCGATATCGCCGGTGCGGTAACCATCTTTCAACACTTTATCAATAGCCGATGTGATGAGCTTAGCTTCTTCTTTCAGTCCGAAACTAATTTCCAGCATTAGCGCCACTGATAATATAGATGCCAGCGGATTGGCTTTATCCTGCCCGGCAATATCATGTGCTGAACCATGGATAGGTTCAAAGAAACCGGTTCCATCGCCAATTGACGCAGATGCCAGCATACCCATTGAACCCGCGATCTGCGATGCTTCATCAGTTAAAATATCTCCAAAAAGGTTAGCGGTTAATACCACATCAAACTTTTTAGGATTTTTAACCAGCTGCATGGCTGCATTATCGATGAACATGTGCTCGGTTTCAACTTCAGGATATTGTTTAGCTATTTCCTGAACCACTTCGCGCCATAGGCGTGAAGCTTCCAGCACGTTCGCTTTATCAACAGAGCATAATCTTTTACCACGAACCATAGCCGCTTCATAAGCTTTTATGGCAATACGCTCTACCTCGTAACGGGAATAAATCATCAGGTCAGATGCTGTATTGCGATCCTCGCTGCGTTTTTTCTCGCCGAAGTAAACATCACCGGTTAATTCCCGGAAGAAAAGAATGTCGGTTCCTTTCAGTATCTCCGGTTTTAGGCTTGATGCATCCAGCAGCTCATCAAAAAGCATGATAGGGCGCAGATTGGCATACAGGCCAAGTTCCTTACGTATTTTTAACAAACCCTGCTCAGGGCGTACCTTAGCCGATGGATCATTATCATATTTGATGTGACCAATAGCGCCAAATAAAATAGCGTCGCTGGCTTTTGCTTTAGCCAAAGTTTCATCAGGCAGCGGATTGCCGGTAGCTTCGATACCTGCATGACCCATCAGGGCTTCGTCAAAACTGAACTCGTGGCCAAAATCCTGACCAATTTTTTCCAGTACGGCCTTACCCCAGGTTGTTACTTCGGTACCGATACCATCACCGGGTATTACTAATATGTGTTTTTTAATTCCCATGCCCCCATACCCCCTAAAGGGGGATTTTTGATTGTGTTATTTAGCTTAATTATAATTCTCTTAATTATTCCCCTTTGTTCCCTCTTCAGGGGGTTAGGGGGCTGAGTTTTCGAATTGTTGTATTAACTCCTTTTTGCTCAGTATGTAGTCAATATCATCATAGCCATTGGTCATGCAGGCTTTTTTGTAAGGGTTAACCTCAAATGTTTCCTGTTCGCCGGTGGCTACAATTTTAATGAACTGATCAACCAGGTCAATTTCTACCACCGCGTGCTCATCAGCATCAACAGCATCGAAGATCTTCTTTAAAAAATCATCGCTTACCTGTACTGGCAGCAGGCCATTGTTAAGGGCGTTGCCTTTAAATATATCAGCAAAAAAGCTGCTTACCACGGCATCAAAACCATAATCGGCAATGGCCCAGGCAGCATGCTCACGACTGCTGCCGCAACCAAAGTTTTTGCCGGCTACCAGTATTTTACCATTGAAGTTTGGATTGTTAAGTACGAAATCCGTTTTAGGATTATTGTCCCCGTCAAAACGCCAGTCGCGAAACAGGTTATTGCCAAAGCCGTCGCGGGTAGTGGCCTTTAAAAAACGAGCGGGAATGATCTGGTCCGTATCGATGTTCTCGATAGGCAAGGGTACCACGCTGGTTTGTATATGTTTAAATATTTTGGTTGCCATCTTTTTTAGATTTGAGATGTTAGATTTGAGACTCTGTGCCTTTTATCTCTATGTCTTCATAATGTTCAACAGTAGGAAAGGGATCATAAAAATGATGTAATAAACCTTTCCATTCCTGGTATTCTTTTGATTGCCTGAAGCCTATAGTGTGGTCGGTCAGTTTTTTCCACTCCACCAGTAAAATAAACCGGCTTGTATTTTCCACACATCTTTTTAGTTGATGAGTGATGTAACCGGCCATTTTTGATATGATAACCTGTGCTTTTGAAAATGCCTTTATAAAAGCATCCTCCTGGCCTGGTGTTACATTCAATATGGCTACTTCAAGTATCATCTTATTTCTTTTTTGTCATTGCGAGGTACGAAGCAATCTCACGGTGCAGGCGTTGAACATACACGATGAGATTGCCACGCTACGCTCGCAATGACATATTAGTATTAGCTAACTAATTCTTTCTCTTTCAAAAATTCCCTTATATCCGTTACCCTACCGGTAATTGCCGATGCTGCCGCGGTTAGCGGGCTGGCCAAAAAGGTACGGGAGTTTGGTCCCTGGCGACCTTCAAAATTACGGTTGGAGGTAGATACGCAATATTTACCCGCAGGTATCTTGTCCTCGTTCATCCCCAAACATGCGCTGCATCCTGGTTCGCGAAGCGGGAACCCAGCCTCGTTAAATATTTTGTCCAGTCCCTCGCGAATGGCTTGTTCCTGTACCTGTTTTGATCCCGGAACTACCCATACGGTAACGTTATCTGCCTTGTGTTTGCCTTTTACAAATTCAGCCACCTGGCGCAGATCTTCAATACGCGAGTTGGTGCAGCTGCCGATAAATACATAATCAATGGGCTTGCCTAATAATTGTTCGTCGTCATGCAGGCCCATATAATCAAGGGCCTTTTTGTATGATCCCTGTTCTTTTGCTTCAAATGAAGCAGTTTCAGGAACGTGTTGTGTAACACCAATACCCATCCCCGGATTTGTTCCGTAGGTGATCATTGGCTCAATATCTTCGGCTTTAAAGGATAATACTTCATCAAACTGAGCATCAGCATCAGAGTATAAAGTTTTCCAGTAAGCTAATGCTTTATCCCACTCTTCGCCTTTAGGGGCGAACTCGCGGCCTTTTACATAATTAAATGTGGTATCATCGGGAGCAATTAAACCACAGCGTGCACCCATTTCAATGCTCATGTTACAGATGGTCATGCGGCCTTCCATACTTAATGAACGGATGGTATCACCTGCATATTCCACAGCATAACCAGTGCCGCCAGCGGCCGAGATCTTTGAAATAATGTAAAGAATGATGTCCTTAGCGCCAACGCCTTTTTGGAGGTTACCGTTTACCTCGATCTTCATTCTTTTAGGGCGCGATTGTAGTAAACACTGGGTAGCCATTACCTGCTCAACCTGTGATGTACCTATACCAAACGCTATGGCACCAAAGGCGCCGTGTGTTGACGTGTGGCTATCACCACAAACATAAGTACCACCGGGACGGGTAATGCCCAGCTCGGGCCCTATCACGTGCACTATACCCTGGAAAGGGTGCCCTAAACCATATAGCTCAATGCCAAATTCTGCACAGTTTTTGGTGAGCATATCAACCTGGTAGCGGGAAAGTTCTTCTTTTATGGGGAGGTGCTGATCAATTGTAGGAACGTTATGATCGGCAGTGGCCACTGTTTGTTTGGGCCTGAAAACCGGTAAACCCCTTGTGCGCAAACCATCAAATGCCTGCGGACTGGTTACCTCGTGTATGAAATGTGTGTCGATGTATAAAATATCAGGAAAACCCTCGTTGCTACTGACGACGTGCGCATCCCAAATTTTATCGAATAATGTTTGTCCCATGTTTTTTAGTCTTTAGTCTAAAGTCCGAAGTAGTAAGTCATAAGCCGTAAGTATAAAGTCATTGACTTATAACTTCATACTTATGACTTACAATTCAAGACTTAAAATTATGCTTCTACAACCTGGTTTTCAGGGCGTAAGCTGCGTACAGTTTTACCTGCTTGCCATAATTCGCTTTCGCGTAATTCTTTTAATTCAGCATCTAATTTTTCGCGGTAATCAGCTTTGCTGTTTGAATCGATTGATTTTTGTGACTCAACGCCTGTTGCAACGCTTTTGTATAGTTCTTCAAATACCGGTTTAGTGGCATCACGGAATTTTTTCCACCAATCCAAAGCACCGCGTTGTGCTGTAGTTGAACAATTGGCATACATCCAGTCCATACCATTCTCAGCAACTAAAGGCATTAATGATTGGGTTAACTCTTCAACAGTTTCGTTAAAAGCCTCAGATGGTGAGTGACCATTAGCGCGCAATACATCGTATTGGGCTGCAAAAATACCCTGGATACAACCCATCAGTGTGCCACGCTCGCCGGTTAAATCGCTATATACTTCTTTTTTGAAGTTAGTCTCAAATAAATAACCGCTACCAACAGCAATACCTAAAGCAATAACACGATCAAATGCTTTACCTGTTGCATCCTGGAAAATCGCGTAGCTTGAGTTTAAGCCGCGGCCTTGTAAAAACATGCGGCGTAATGAAGTACCTGATCCTTTAGGGGCAACCAAAAATACGTCAACATCAGCAGGAGGTACAATGCCGGTTTGCTCATTAAAAGTGATACCAAAACCGTGAGAAAAGTATAATGCTTTACCCGGAGTTAAGTGTTTTTTAACAGTTGGCCATACGGCAATCTGGGCTGCATCGCTTAATAAGTAGCAAATTACAGTTCCTCTTTCCAAAGCTTCTTCAATTTCAAAAAGGGTTTCGCCGGGTACAAAGCCATCACTTACAGCTTTATCCCATGTTTTGGTGCCTTTACGCTGACCAACAATTACGTTGATGCCATTGTCTTTTTGGTTTAATGCCTGACCCGGACCTTGAACGCCGTAACCAATTACTGCTACAACTTCGTCTTTTAATACTTCCTGAGCTTTTGATAAAGGGAACTCCTCGCGGGTTACTACATTTTCTTCAGTGCCGCCGAAATTTAATTTTGCCATTGTTTTGTTATTTGATGATTACACCGATGTTTTATTGATTACACCGATTTATTTATTTAAAGTTTATATTTTGATTATCATTGATTTGGTATTCAGGGCTTTCAGCTTTAAACTTTCAGCCTTGAGCCCTTTTTCTTACATCGTAAATACTTTTGCTCCCTGGTTCAGGTATTCGTTTTCAATTACATCTTCACCTGGTTCAAGTCTTTCAAATTCGCGCAGTTTACGGTTAAAACCGTCGCTATCTTTAATAATAGCCACACGTGCACTGCGTACAAATTCAATAAGGCCGTAAGGTTGCAATATGCTGATCAGGTTATCGGTTTCCTCGCGGTGACCGGTGGTTTCAAATACCGTGTAATCTTTACGCAGTACAACCACGCGTGCACCGTTTTCGCGCAGCAGGCGCTCAACGCTTACCTTTTCGGCAATAACATCTGTTGATACCTTATATAACGCTAATTCCTGCCAAATCACATCTTCGTTGGTATGATAATACACTTTTAGTACTTCCACCTGTTTTTCTATCTGGCGGGTAAGTTTGCGTACCACATCTTCCGACTCGGTGATCACAATATTAAAGCGGTGGATACTCTCTATCTCTGACGGAGAAGTATTCAGGCTGTCGATATTGATCTTACGGCGTGTAAATATAATAGCTATCCGGCTTAATAAACCAATCTGGTTTTCGGTATAAACCGTGATGTTAAATTCCTGTTTCTCTGTATCTTGATTGCTCATGACTGATTTTGTTAAAATTTAAGGGCCCTTATTTAAGCCTGATCTCGCTTACACTACATCCTTGCGGTACCATCGGGAACACATTGTTCTCTTTGGTTACCATTACCTCTAAAAGGAACGAGCCTTTGTTGCTCAGCATTTCATTTAATGCTGCCGGAAGGTCCTTACGGTCGTTAATACATTTGCCGGGGATGCGGTACGCTGCTGCTACTGCAACAAAGTCAGGGCTCTGGATATCCACAAAAGAGTAGCGGCGCTCATTAAACAATTCCTGCCATTGCCTAACCATACCCAGGAAACGGTTATTCAGGATGATGATCTTTACATCAATACCGCATTGCATAATGGTACCCAATTCCTGCAAGGTCATCTGGAAACCGCCATCGCCAATAATAGCTACTACGGTGCGGTCCTGTGCGCCAAATTTGGCACCGATGGCAGCTGGTAGGGCAAAGCCCATAGTACCTAAACCACCGCTGGTTACATTGCTGCGGGTATTGTTGAATTTAGCATAACGACAGGCTACCATCTGGTGCTGACCAACGTCGGTTACAATAATTGCTTCGCCTTTGGTTATCTCGTTCAGTTGTTTTATCACCTCACCCATGGTCATTTCGGGCGAGGTTGGGTTTAATTCTGTATGAATTACCGCCTCAATTTCCTGCTGGGTATAATCATTAAACTTGTTGATCCATTCGGTATGCTTTTTTTGCTCAATAGCGTTGGTAAGCAAAGGCAGGGTTTCTTTACAGTCGCCCCATACCGGTACGGTTGATTTAACGTTTTTATCGATCTCGGCCGGGTCAATATCCAGATGGATCACTTTAGCCTGTTTAGCATACTTATCTAAACGACCGGTTACACGGTCATCAAAGCGCATACCAATGGCAATAAGCACATCGCACTCGTTGGTTAATACGTTAGGGCCGTAGTTGCCATGCATTCCCAGCATACCCACATTTTGCGGATGATCTGTTGGGATAGCGCCTGCACCTAAAATGGTCCATGCCGCAGGGATACCGCTTTTTTCAACAAAAGTTTTAAACTCCTGCTCGGCGCTGCCTAATATTACACCCTGTCCCCAAATGATAAATGGTTTTTTAGCCTGATTGATCAGTTCGGCAGCTTCCTGGATGTATTGCGTGCGTACTATAGGTTTTGGCCTGTAGCTGCGGATATGGTCACAAGGAGTATAACCCTGATAGTTGAATTTTTGTATCTGCGCGTTTTTGGTGATATCAATTAATACCGGTCCGGGACGGCCGCTTTTTGCTATGTAAAAAGCTTTGGCCAATACCTCGGGGATCTCGGTGGCATCAGTTACCTGGTAGTTCCATTTGGTTACCGGGGTAGTGATGTTGATCACGTCGGTTTCCTGAAAAGCATCGGTACCTAAAAGATGCGCGAATACCTGCCCGGTAATACATACCAGTGGAGTGCTATCTATCTGAGCATCGGCCAAACCTGTTACCAGGTTTGTTGCACCGGGGCCGCTGGTTGCAAATACAACACCCACTTTGCCCGATGTACGTGCGTAACCCTGCCCTGCATGGATACCGCCTTGTTCATGACGGACCAGGATGTGGTTCAGCTTATCATTATAATCAAATAGAGCATCATAGATGGGCATAATAGCGCCACCCGGATAGCCAAAGATGGTATCAACACCTTCAACAATTAATGCCTCCAATAATGCTACTGATCCTGAAACTTCTACCGCTGTTTTTGGAGCGGGTGTAGTTAATGTTTCCTGTGCAACTTCCATAGTTTTACCCCCCAGCTCCCTAAAGGGGGAGCTTTTTTAATTGTATGTTTTGTTATTTTAATCCTTTATTATTAACCCTCTTGTTCCCCCTTCAGGGGGTTAGGGGGCTACATTTCGTCAGTTACACAGCCTTCTGCGGCTGTGCTTACTGTTTTGGCGTATTTGTATAGTAAGCCTTTTTTTACTTTTAGTGCTGGTTGTACCCAGTTGGCTTTGCGTACTGCAAGTTCCGCGTCAGATACTTTTAGCGTCATGGTATTGGTAGTGGCATCTATCTCAATGGTGTCATTATCCTTAACAAAGGCTATCAAACCACCGTCATAAGCTTCGGGGGTGATATGGCCTACCACAAAACCATGTGTACCACCAGAAAAACGGCCATCGGTTATTAATGCAACCGAAGCGCCTAAGCCTGCACCAAAAATAGCACCTGTTGGTTTTAGCATTTCGGGCATACCCGGTGCACCTTTAGGGCCTATGTTGCGGATAACTACCACATCACCGGCTCGTACGAGGCCGCTTGTAATCCCGTTTATCAACTCAAACTCCCCGTCAAACACGCGGGCAGGACCCTCAAAACGTTCGCCTTCTTTACCACTAATTTTGGCAACGCTGCCACCTTCGGCAAGGTTTCCGTATAATATTTGTAAATGACCTGTAGCTTTTATAGGGTTTTCGGCCGGGAATATGATTTTTTGGTTTTCAAATTCAATTTCAGGAACTTCTTCCAGGTTTTCGGCAATGGTTTTGCCAGTTACGGTTAAACAGCTGCCATCAATCCAGCCCAGTTTAAGCAGATACTTCATAACCGCGGGCACACCGCCAATTTTATGCAGATCTTCCATCATATACTTGCCGCTTGGCTTCATATCGGCCAATACGGGGATACGGTTACTTACCGACTGGAAATCATCCTGGGTTACTTTAACACCCACGGCTTTAGCCATAGCTATCAGGTGCAATACCGCGTTGGTTGAGCCGCCCAAAACCATGATGGTTACAATAGCATTCTCAAAGGCCGCGCGGGTCATGATGTCTGATGGTTTGATATCTTTCTCCAACAGTATCTTTATGGCTTTACCGGCTGCCAAACATTCCGCTTTCTTCTCCGGGCTTAAAGCCGGGTTTGAAGAAGAGTAAGGCAAGCTCATACCTAAAGCCTCAATTGCCGAAGCCATGGTATTAGCAGTATAAATACCACCGCAGGCACCAGCACTTGGGCAGGCATTTTTAACTACACCCATAAAATCCTCGGGAGTAATATTACCGGCTATTTTTTGGCCCAAAGCCTCAAATGCCGATACGATATTCAAGTCTTCGCCTTTATAATGGCCGGGTTTAATAGTGCCACCATAAACCATTATTGACGGACGGTTAAGTCTGCCCATGGCTATAACTGATCCCGGCATGTTTTTATCGCATCCCGGCAGGGTGATCAAACCATCGTAATATTGTGCTCCACAAACTGCTTCTATCGAATCGGCAATTACATCGCGGCTTACTAATGAATAACGCATGCCTTCGGTACCCATGCTCATACCATCGCTTACGCCAATGGTATTAAATATAAGGCCAACCAACTCTTCATCCCATATGCCTTGTTTCACTATTTTAGCCAGGTCATTAAGGTGCATGTTGCAAGTGTTACCATCGTAGCCCATGCTGGCAACGCCAACCTGTGCTTTTTTCATATCGTCATCAGTTAAACCAATACCATAAAGCATGGCCTGCGCTGCGGGCTGTGTTGGGTCTTGCGTTAAATTTTTGCTATACTTATTCAATTCTATAGCCGATATTGTATCTGATGATGAACTCATTTTATTTGTTATGATAGACTAATTTGTAAATAATTTTGCCTGTTGATCCTGGTTTACTTGTACTGTTTGAATCTGTATCCGTAAGGTAGATATAGCGATAAAGAATAACAATAGCTGCGAAAAATATTTTGAAAAAGTATATAATTTTAAATAATTTCATAAAACAGAATATAATTCTTTATAATGTATAAATATAGATATAATATTTGTTTCAAAATAGACCAAAGTTCAAAACGGTATTCAGTATATATTTTATGCATGCATAGTAAGTTGCCAATTTTCTTCCTGAAACGGCCAAAGCTTGCTTAGAAATTATAAAAACCGGGTGGAGATACTTCATGAGTTTTTGCTTTAATAATGTTGCTTCGCTATTTATATTATTTGCCTTAAAATTATGCCTTGTTAATTTAAACAACTTTTGGGTGTAAGTAATCAAAAATTGAGTTCAGTTTGTTCAGTGGTTGTTTGGTCTGTTCATTGACACAGGTCCTGAAAAAAGTGGCAAAAAAAAAACGTCCGGGTGTTATACCCGGACGTTTTTGTAAAATATAAGGGTATAGTTTATTTGTGCTGAATGCCTTCAGCCAGAATAATCACCTTATTGTTTAATACCTCAACAACACCGCCTTTAATAAAAAAAACTTCTTCTTTAGCAGCACTGCCACCGCGCACAGTTAACTTACCATCTAATAAGGTAGAGATAATAGGCGCGTGGTTGTTTAATATTTCAAATAATCCCAAAGCACCCGGAACGGTTACCGATGTGGCTTCGCCCTCGTATACTTTTTTATCGGGTGTAAGAATTTCTAATGTCATTTTTTTTGTATCAAGTAGTTCGTATCAAGTATCAAGTATTTATAATTAGTATCAAATAGTAATCTTGCTACTTGATACTAAATACTTGCTACTAACTATTAGCTTCAGCCAACAGCTTTTTACCTTTTTCAATGGCGTCTTCAATGCCACCAACTAAGTTGAAAGCAGCTTCAGGGTATTCATCAACTTCGCCATCCATGATCATGTTGAAACCTTTAATGGTTTCTTTGATATCAACCAATACACCTTTTAAGCCTGTAAATTGCTCGGCAACGTGGAATGGTTGTGACAGGAAACGCTGAACACGACGCGCACGGGATACAATCAGTTTATCTTCTTCAGATAACTCGTCCATACCCAGGATCGCGATGATATCCTGCAGCTCTTTGTAACGTTGTAAAGTTTCTTTAACACGTTGAGCTGTATTGTAGTGCTCATCACCTAAAATAGATGGGCTAAGGATACGTGATGTAGAATCCAAAGGATCCACAGCAGGGTAAATACCAAGCTCGGCAATTTTACGTGAAAGTACGGTAGTAGCATCCAAGTGGGCAAATGTTGTTGCCGGTGCAGGGTCAGTTAAATCATCCGCAGGTACGTAAACCGCTTGTACAGATGTAATTGAACCACGTTTGGTTGAAGTGATACGCTCTTGCATGGTACCCATTTCAGTAGCCAGTGTTGGCTGGTAACCTACTGCCGATGGCATACGGCCCAATAACGCTGATACTTCAGAACCTGCTTGTGTAAAGCGGAAAATGTTATCGATAAAGAAAAGGATATCACGGCCTTTACCGTCTTCTTCACCATCGCGGAAATACTCAGCAATAGTTAAGCCTGATAATGCCACACGTGCACGTGCACCGGGAGGCTCGTTCATCTGACCGAAAACGAAGGTTGCTTTTGAGTCTTTTAAAGCTTCGTTATCCACTTTGCTTAAGTCCCATCCGCCTTCTTCCATAGAGTGCATAAATGCATCTCCGTATTTTATAATGCCTGATTCAAGCATCTCACGTAAAAGGTCATTACCTTCACGTGTACGCTCACCAACACCTGCAAATACTGATAAACCAGCATAAGCTTTCGCGATGTTGTTGATCAGTTCCTGGATCAATACAGTTTTACCAACACCGGCACCACCAAACAAACCGATCTTACCACCTTTTACATAAGGCTCTAATAAGTCGATAACCTTGATACCTGTAAACAATACTTCAGTTTCGGTTGATAAGTCTTCGAAACGTGGCGGAGTATTGTGGATAGGACGGCCATTGGATTTATCTAAGTTAGTTATACCGTCAATAGCATCACCTACTACGTTAAATACACGGCCTTTAATATTTTCGCCAACCGGCATTTTAATGGCCGATTCCAGATCCAGAACCTTCATGCCGCGTAGCAATCCGTCTGTTGAATCCATCGCTATCGCGCGTACACGATCTTCGCCTAAATGCTGTTGAACTTCTAAAATGATTTTCTGGCCATTATCTTTCGTGATCTCTAACGCATCATAAATTTTAGGAAGATGAGCGTCATCAGCGAAACTTACGTCAACTACCGGACCAATGATCCGTGATATTTTTCCAATGTTTGGCATATATAACCTGGTGTTTTAAAGAATTTTTCCTTGAAATAGTTATTACTAATAAAATATAAGATGCTATTTCAGAGGCGCAAAGTTAAGATTTCTATCCAAATATTTAAATACCTAAAGCAACATTTTTATCGGATATTTTCTGCACGCATATTTTGCCGTTCTTAATGCTCAAAACTGAGCATTATTTTGCCAATATGAGCGCTGCTTTCCATCAGTTCGTGAGCTTTGGCCGCTTCATCGGCCTTGAAAGTTGCGTGTATTATGGGTTTTATTACTCCTGATGCCAGCAGCGGCCAGATAGTTTTTTGCAGATTTTGAGCGATTTTGCTTTTAAACGCTATATCCCTGGCCCGCAAAGTGGAGCCAGTGATGACCAATCTTTTCATCATTACCTGCGCCAGGTCGATCTGTGCGTCTTTGCCTTTCATGGCGTTGATCAGCACCAGCCGGCCCTCAACCGCTAATGATTGAATATTGCCCGGCGTATAGTCGCCACCTATCATGTCCAGTATCACATTAACACCTTTGCCGTTGGTTAGCTGTTCTATTACATCTTTAAAATTTTCTGTTTTATAGTTAATGGCTTTTGCGGCGCCCAGTTGTTCGCAAAACCTGCATTTTTCGTCAGACCCCGCAGTAACATAAACGGTATGCCCCAGTGCTTTTGCCATTTGTATAGCCGTTACCCCGATGCCGCTGGAGCCGCCGTGAACCAATAATGATTCCTGATCCTTTAAATTGCCGCGATCAAAAACATTGCTCCAAACGGTAAAAAAAGTTTCGGGTAAGGAAGCTGCTTGTATAAACGAAAGATTATCAGGTACAGGCAGGCATTGCCCTTCGGGAGCATTGCAATATTCGGCATAACCACCACCGGCTACCAGCGCGCAAACTTTATCGCCAATCTTCCATTGGGTTACATCAGCACCTGTCTCAACCACAATCCCGGCTATTTCCAATCCCGGAATATCCTGTACCACACCTGCCGGCGGGGGATATTTGCCTTCTCGTTGTTTAATATCGGGGCGGTTTACACCGGCCGCCATTACTTTTAACAGTACTTCGTTTGCAGCATAAGCGGGTTTAGGTCTTTCGGCCATTTGCAAAACGGAGGGCTCGCCGGGCTGGGTTATAATAACTGCTTTCATAGGAGAATGATATGTAGCAAATGTAAATAGAAACGCTAAACATAGAAACTCAAACCTTTCACCTTTCGCCTTTAACCTTCTCCTCTCACCCCTCTACTCATTCTTTAAACTTTCAACCGGGTTGGCCATGGCCGCTTTAACAGACTGGAAACTTATGGTAGCAAAAGCAATAACGACTGTTACCAAGGCGGTAACCACAAATACCCACCATTGAATATTTTGCCGGTTGGCATACCCCTGCAACCATTTGTTCATAACCAGCCAGGCCAAAGGTGTGGCTATGATGATAGATATAAAAACCAGTTTGATAAAATCTTTGGATAGCATGGCTACCAGCGTTGAAACGCCTGCACCCAATACTTTGCGAATGCCAATTTCCTTGTTGCGTTGCTCGGCGGCATAAGCTGCCAGGCTGAATAAACCCAGGCAGGCAATGATAATTGCTAAAGCGGTAAATGCTATAAACAGGTTTCCCATTCGTTGTTCGGTACGGTAAAGGGTATCAAAATCAGCATCCATAAATGAGTATTCAAAATGTTCATGTGGGGCTACGGTTTTCCATTTGTTTTCTATTTGTGCTAATAACGCGGGTAAATTATGAGTGTTTACACGTACGCTTAAGCGGGCCAGCCAATCGTTTTCCATTACCATCACCAAAGGCTCTACGTTATCGCGCAGCGAACTGAAATTGAAATCCTTTACCACGCCAATGATCGTATATTTTTTCTTAACGTCTTTTTCCACCCATTTTAAAAGCGGTTTATTAATGGGATCATTAGCATAACCTAATATTTTAGCTGCAGTTTCATTGATAATTACCGCTGTTGAATCTGTTTTAAGCAGTGCAGAGAATCCACGCCCTTTTTTCAGTTCCATACTCATTGTGTTTAAATAATCCTCATCAACTTTCCAGAGTTGGGTAGATTGACTATTTTTTTGATCGGCTGATACAAAGCCAATTGTCCTGTAACCTCCAACGGGTAAATAGCTGGTCAGGGTAGCGTTTATTACACCGGGTAGTTGCTTAATCTCCTGTTTTAGTATTTGAGGATTATCCAGGGTGTTTACACTGTTAATGGTTAGTACCTGACTGCGGTTAAAGCCAAGGTCTTTATTTTGGATATAGTGAAGCTGATTATAAATAACCAGCGTGCCAATGATGAGAAAAATAGATATGGAAAACTGGAAAACAACCAGGGTGCTGCGGAGAGCGCCACCTTTAAATCCGGAAGATAATTTGCCCTTTAAAACATCAACCGGTTGAAATGCCGAAAGGAAAAAGGCAGGGTAAGAACCGGCCAGAATGCCAACAACTATTACAATGATCAGTAGTGCAGGTAATAACCACCTTAACGTTTGAAAGGTTATGATTAACTCCTTATTTGAAAAATGATTAAAAAGCGGAAGCAAAGCCCATGCGGCCAGTACAGCTATAAAGGCAGCCACAAAAGTTACTATTAATGATTCGGCCAAAAACTGGAAGATCAGGTGCTTKCGGGACGAGCCTAATACTTTACGCACACCAACCTCCCGCGCCCTGTTTGCAGAGCGGGYCGTTGACAAATTCATGAAGTTGATACAGGCCAGCAATAAAATAAATATGGCCACCACCGAAAATATATAGATGTATTGTATGTTGCCGTTAGTGCCAATTTCTCCCTGCCGGTTTGATTGCAGGTGGATATCCTTTAACGAGGTTAAACCAAGCTTAAAATAATGATTATTTGATTTGAATTTTTTATAATCGAAATCGGATTTGGCAAGGTTTCTATCCATTAACTGATCCAGTTTTGCTTCAAAGCGTTTACGGTCTGCTCCGGGTTTAAGCAATACATAGGTTTTAAAGGCGCTGATACTGTTCCATTTGCCTTTTCCAACAGCATTTGCGGCAAATAAGAAATTAGCTTTAAAATGCGATTGTAAAGGCATATCACGCATTACCCCGGTTATTTTATGCACACTACTGTCGGTAACTAAAAAAAGTGTTTCGCCCACAACATTGGTGCGGTTAAAATACTTTTTAGCCATAGATTCGGTAATTACAATGGCATTAGGTTCGGTTAATGCCGTTTTAGGATCGCCGGAAAGCATGGGGAGTGTGAAAATATCAAAAACGCTTGCTTCACAATAAAAAGCGGCCCCGTCTTCGCTTACAATTTCATTTCCTTTTTTAAAACGGATATTTAATGAGGGAGTGATTCGCACGGCCTTTTCAACTTCCGGAAACTCGCTCATCAGGGCATCGGCAAGCGGAATAGGGCTCCCTGCAAAGAATAGGGTAGTGCCATTAGATTTTAAATCGGTATTAACCCTATATATTCTCTCGTATTTGGTATTATATCTATCATAACTTAACTCATCAGTCACATAAAATATAATGAGCAGGCAAATAGCCAAGCCCAAAGCCAGGCCCAAAATATTGATAAATGTAAAACCTTTGTTTTTTAACAGCGTACGTACCGCAATTTTTAAATAACTCCTGATCATAGCTTATGGATTGATATGCTAAAGCTATAACTAAATATTTAGTTAATCAAAAAATCTATTAAAATTTATTTTTTGATTCGTCAATTTCCAGAGCCTAAGGTACTGTCAGTGGCTGCTCCTAATCATTATTCGGATCAATTAATTACCTGCCGATTACCATTGTCGAGCGGTATTTTTTTTTCTTTGCAATAAAAAATTCATTATGGCATTACAGGCAGGGCAAAAGGCACCAGAGTTTATATTAGTATCATCGTCATTAAAAAGTGTATCACTGGCCGATTTTAAGGGCCGTAAAGTAGTTATTCACTTTTTCCCTTTAGCTTTTACAGGCGTTTGTACCACACAACTATGTACAATGCGCGATAGTTTTGGCTATTACGATGGTTTAAATGCTACCATATTAGGGATCTCTGTTGATTCGCCTTTTACACTGGCAAAGTTTAAGGAAGAAAATAATTACCAGTTCGATCTGCTATCTGATTTTAACAAGCAAGTATCAGCCTCTTTTGGCGCATTATATGAGGAGTTTGTATTAGGATTAAAAGGCGTATCAAAACGTGCCGCATTTGTAATTGACGAAAACCAGGAAATTATATATGCCGAAGTGCTTGAAGATGCGGGTCAGCTTCCAGATTTTGAAGCTATTGCCGAAATTGTAAGATAGGTTTTGGTTGATTTAGTTAGATTGGGTTGATTGGTTGAATGAGTTATATAAAGTTATTGGTCATAAAATCAGCCATTTGACAATTTAAGCAGATCATATCAAAAAGTTATTTTAAAAAAGTTTGCAATGGATAGGTAAAAATTCTATTTTTGCAGTCCGTTTCAAAAAGCACTTGTAGCTCAATTGGATAGAGCACCTGACTACGGATCAGGAGGTTAGGGGTTCGACTCCCTTCAAGTGCACAATAACGCCAAGCCTTTCTGTGTTGTACCGAAAGGCTTTTAATTTATTAGGAGCATGCTAAATCTGGTATTGTTTGGTCCTCCCGGAGCAGGGAAAGGGACCCAGTCGCAAAAGCTTATTGAAAAACACGGTCTAATACATCTTTCAACGGGCGATCTTTTACGCGGCGAAATTTCACAGGGAACAGAGCTTGGTTTAGAAGCAAAGAAATTGATGGATGAGGGTATGCTGGTTCCCGATGAGGTGGTTATCGGCATGATCAGCAATAAGCTGGATGCCAATAGAGATGCCGAAGGGTTTATATTTGATGGTTTTCCACGCACTGTTGCGCAGGCCGAAGCATTAGATAACTTATTGGAAAGCAAGGGCTCATCCATATCAGGTATGATAGCGCTTGAGGTTAATGATGATGAGTTGGAGCGCCGCCTTTTAGAGCGTGGTAAAAAATCAGGCCGTCCGGATGATGCTAACCCCGAAGTGATCCGTAAGCGTATTAAAGAATATAATGATAAAACGGCACCGGTTGCCGGTTTCTATAAAAACCAGGATAAGTTTAAAAGTATAAACGGTATAGGCTCAATTGATCAAATTTATGATGCTATTGACGCTGTTATTGAAACGTATTCATATTAAGTAAGTCCGAAACCGGGATTCAAGTCCGAAAGTAGGTAAGGTTTAGGAAGAATAAAGTCGGTAAAGTCCGGGGGTATTAGGCAAAATGCTTAAACTTTCGGACTTTACTGACTTTCGGACTTTTTGACCAGTTTAAAACAAAAAATATTATGTCGCAGGGTTCCAATTTTGTTGATTATGTGAAAATCTGTTGCCGCTCAGGCCACGGAGGGGCGGGCTCTGCACATTTGCACCGTGATATTTTAACCTCAAAAGGTGGTCCTGATGGTGGTGATGGCGGTCGTGGCGGTCATGTGATAGTGAAAGGCAATGCCCAGTTATGGACCATGCTTCACCTTAAATACCGCAAACACGTAATTGCCGGTGATGGTGATTCGGGAGGCAGCTCATTAAGGAGTGGTAAAACCGGCCGTGACGAGATTTTGGAAGTACCGCTTGGTACCACCGTTAAAAATGCCGAGACCGGTGAAGTTATTTTTGAGATAACTAAAGATGGTGAAACAAAAATATTAACCCCGGGTGGTCGCGGTGGTTTAGGAAACTGGCATTTTAAAACCGCAACCCAGCAAACCCCACGCTTTGCACAACCTGGCGAAGATGGCAAAGAAGACTGGAATATTCTTGAACTGAAAATACTGGCCGATGTTGGATTGGTAGGTTTCCCGAATGCGGGTAAATCAACCTTGCTTTCGGTTGTATCGGCTGCCAAGCCCGAGATTGCCGACTATGCATTTACTACCCTGGTACCCAACCTGGGCATCGTATCGTACCGTAACAACCGCTCGTTTGTAATGGCAGATATTCCGGGAATTATTGAGGGAGCTTCGCAAGGAAAAGGCTTAGGATTTAGGTTTTTGAGGCATATAGAGCGTAATTCGGTACTATTGTTTATGGTACCTGCCGATACAACCCGTACCATTAAAGAGGAATATCAGATATTACTGCGTGAGTTACAGGAGTACAACCCCGAACTGATACACAAACCGCGTGTGCTGGCTATCACCAAATCAGATATGCTGGATGAGGAGCTACAGGCCGAAATGAAAAAAGAAGTGCCCGAGGGCATTCCATCTGTGTTTATATCGTCTGTAGCACAAAAAAATCTAGATGGTTTAAAGGATCTGCTTTGGAAAGAGATCAACACCGCTATCGTTTAGCACATAATTATTATTCAGTATTATTACAGTTTTGTAATGCCTGCGTAGTATTAACCGTGCTAATATTATATGCATCATAAATTAGCCATCCATCTTATTAACTTTGAATGTTTTTAAAAACATATAATGAAGATTGCTATAAATGGATTTGGCCGTATAGGGCGCATTTTTTTAAGGAATATTTTAGATAAACCAAACATACAGGTTGTTGCCATAAATGACCTGACAGATACTCAAACCCTTGCTCATTTATTCAAGTATGATTCCGTTCACCGCGGATTTAAGGGCACTGTAAATTTTGATGCAGATAACCTTTTTATAAATGACCATCAAATAAAGGTACTTGCAGAACGTGATCCGCTGGCTTTGCCATGGAAAACGCTGGATATTGACCTGGTGATCGAATCGACAGGGAAATTTACTTCCAGGCAAGGTGCCGAAATGCATTTAACCGCCGGGGCCAAACAGGTAATTATTTCTGCGCCATCAACAGATAAAAATGTACCAACTGTAGTGCTGGCTGTTAATGACGGGCAGATTGACCTACGCTCATCCGTATTATCAAATGCTTCATGTACCACTAATAATGTTGCAGCCATGGTTAAAATACTCGACGAAAACTGGGGTATTATTGATGGGTATATTACCACCGTACACTCCATGACAGGTGATCAAAACCTGCATGATGCCCCACATAAAGACCTGCGCAGGGCAAGGGCGGCATCGGCCTCCATTATCCCTACAACCACCGGTGCTGCTAAAGCTATAACTGCTATATTCCCGCATTTAGAGGGCAGGCTGGGCGGTGCCGGTATCCGTGTGCCGGTGCTAAACGGCTCATTAACTGATTTTACCTGCAGTCTTAAAAAGCAACCCACTATTCAAGAAATTAACCTTGCATTTAAACAGGCTGCCGATGGTCCAATGAAAAATGTACTGGAGTATACCGAAGATCCGATAGTATCAACCGATATATTGGACAACCCGCACAGTTGTATTTTTGACGCGCAGCTTACTTCTATTGTAGGTGGACTGGTGAAAGTGGTTGGTTGGTATGATAACGAAATGGGCTACAGCAATCGCCTGGCCGATCTGGTCGAAAAAATAGCCCAACTGAAAAACTGATCAGTTGGGCTATGAGATATTTAGTTGATAATGCTTAGGTTATAATATTTAGTCGGCCTTTTTATACAACAAGGTCGCTGTAATAGTAGTTGTATTATAGTTTTTCTTATTATATGCTTTGCAATAAATGTGCCTCATTATAAATATTTTAATTATTAGCTAAAAAGGTACTTAAATTTTAAATTCACGGCGGTTTTTATAAAAACCGGCATGGTTAATTTTACATATGGGGTGTAATAATACCCTCATTTTGGGTAAAATATTCCAATCAATTTTTACTTATGGTTAAGTTTATAACTGTCGACGACTTATTACCCATACGCAACGAAGTATTACGTGAGGGCAGGCTTACTTTGGATGAATGCCGTTTTCCATCTGACAAAATTGAAGGGGCTTTTCATTTAGGATTTTATCAAAACAATGAACTGGCTTGCGTAGCATCATTCCACCCGCAAAATTACGGCGACTTTGCAGGGAAGGCGTACCAGTTACGTGGCATGGCAACAACAGAACACTACCGTGGCAGGGGCCTGGGTAACCAGCTGGTTAATTTTGCTTTGGTTTACCTGCGGGGACAAAAAGCCAATTATGTATGGTGCAATGCGCGTAAAAAGGCGGTACAGTTTTATCATAATGCTGGTTTTGAAATCATTTCGCCCGAGTTTGAAGTGCCTGGTATAGGGCCACATTACGTGATGTATGTTAAAATAAGATGAAATTTGGAGTGCTTTAAATCATCTTTTTCATTTTTTCGTTAAGAATTAGGAATAAAATGTTGAATTTGCGCGCCTTACAGTAAATGACCCATATAAATTATATGAAAACAGTAGATCAAATTRGTTTTGCAGGCAAAAAGGCCCTAATCAGGGTTGATTTTAATGTGCCTTTGGATGAGAATTATAATATTACTGACGATAACCGGATGACGGCGGCTTTGCCAACTATAAAAAAGATTTTAAAGGATGGTGGTAAAGTTATCCTGATGTCGCATCTGGGCAGGCCAAAAGGTGGCCCTGAAGAAAAATATTCTTTAAAACATTTGATACCTCATCTGTCTGATTTGTTGGGTCAGCAGGTTGAATTTGCTAATGATTGTATTGGCGTAGAAGCGGTTGAAAAATCAAAAGAACTTGAAAAAGGCGAGGTGCTTTTATTAGAGAACCTTCGTTTTTACAAAGAAGAAGAAAAAGGCGATGTGGCTTTTGCCGAAAAACTTTCAAAACTGGGTGATGTTTATGTGAACGATGCCTTTGGCACCGCTCACCGCGCACATGCATCAACGGCTGTGATCGCTCAATTTTTTCCTGATAATAAGGTTTTTGGATACCTGATGGCTGCCGAATTGAACAATGCCGAAAAAATATTAAACGGTGCCGCAAAACCTTTCACTGCTATTATGGGTGGCTCAAAGGTTTCTGATAAGATAGAGCTTATAGAGAAATTGCTGGATAAGGTAGATAATCTGATCATTGGCGGCGGTATGGCTTATACCTTTGCAAAAGCAGATGGCGGCAGCATAGGTAACTCACTGGTTGAGGCTGACAAGCTTGACCTGGCAACCAGCCTGGTGCAAAAAGCTAAAGATAAAGGTGTAAAACTTTTATTGCCGGTAGACAATGTTGTTGCCGACGCTTTTTCAAATGACGCTAAAACCGGTATTGCAAAAACAGGCCAAATTCAAGACGGCTGGATGGGATTGGATATCGGTCCGGAAACTGTGGCTTTATTCAGCAAGGTAGTTGAGGAATCAAAAACCATTTTATGGAATGGCCCAATGGGAGTTTTTGAAATGGAAACATTTTTGGTAGGTACCAAAGCCATTGCCGAAGCGGTAGTTAGAGCAACTGAAAAAGGTGCTTTCAGCCTGATAGGTGGTGGTGACTCTGCTGCAGCGGTGGCCAAGTTTAACTTAACCGACGAGGTAAGCTATGTATCAACCGGTGGTGGCGCTTTGCTGGAATATATGGAAGGTAAAGAACTGCCTGGCGTAAAAGCTATTAATGAATAAATATCAGATAATCAATATAAAAGAAAAGAGTTCAACCATTAAAGTTGAACTCTTTTCTTTTATATGATGTTTTTAAGTAGTATTAAAAATTAATTTCCTAATCCTTTATCGCATAAAATCTATGAACGTTACTTTACTTTTAAACGAGAATGATTATTTGACCTATCAGTTGTATACGGCGTCAAAGAACAAAAGATCCAGAAATAATCGTCGGAAATCATGGTTAATACTTTCCGTGGGTTTTTTATTATTGGGTATAGGCTTTATTAACAGTAATGAGTTTTATGCCTATTACTTTTTAGGGGCGGGGATCATCTCCTTAATTTTTTATCCTTTTTACCAGAGATATAAGTATAAAAAGCACTATCATAAATACGTGTTAGATAACTTGCAGTATAGATTTGGAAAGGAATGCAAAGTTAATTTTCAATCTGATTTTATTGAAACTAAAGACATAACCGGGGAAAGTAAAATTAACACAAGTGAAGTTACGCAGATCAATGAAATTGGGACACACTATTTTATCAAAGTAAAAACCGGAGAATCATTAATCATCCCCAAAAGCATAATTAATAAAGACTCATTTATATCAGAACTGATGACAGTATTTCAAAACCCTAATATTGTAATTAACAGAGAATTGAACTGGAGCTGGAAATAGAAATTGCTAATTAGGGAAAACAATCAGCTTATATTTATTATAAAAAAGGACTTTTTAAATAGAGTATCTATCTAAAAAGTCCCTTTCTTAATTTTTATTGAATTTTAACCGACGTAACCACATCATTCGCGCTTGGGAACAAAGTAGTAAAGTTTGCCGTGTTTGCCGTACGAACCCATGAGGTACCGGTAAAGTTATTATTGCTGTACATCGTAACCGTCCATCCGGTTGGTACTTTTAACGATGATGCCCAATTATCAACAAAGCCATAAGCCTGCAATTGTGCCAGCGTATAATTACCTTTTGGTATAGCACTGGTTACTGTACCACCATAATTTGAGTTCTGATAAAAAGTAACCCCGGTAGCAGGAGCAGTGCCTGTATAAATGGTAGCCTTACCATAAAGCGCGTTAGAGAAACCCGACAGGTAAGTATGAACATCGGTATTTGGCAGGTTGTAGCATAGATAAATGCCGTAACCGTTATTCACAGTTTGCGTAGCCAGTGATGTAGCGGTTGATGAACTGGTGCTCTGAATATCAATAGCAGCAGGGCCAAGATTACTGGCGGCTAATCCCGGAACATTCGGTACAGAGTAAGTGCCATAAATAGCATTCCAGCTGTAATCAACCTTTGAGCCAACGGTTACACCATTGAAGCTTAATCTTGATGCTGCCGGCCCGTAAAAATAAAAGGAGATCAGTTTGGTAGGCATCAGTTGGCGCAATGCGGTTACCAGGTAAACAAATGAGCTTGTATTAGGCTGCCCTGTTCCATTATTGCCATAGTCGGCATATTCATCGTCAAAGTCAATACCGTCAAGACCATAGGTGGTAACCGCATTGCTTAACAGCTGGGCAAAATCCTGCGCGGCTGCCTGGGTAGGGAAGTTGCAGATACCTGCACCCTGATGGTTACCTAAAATAGATAGCATTACCTTAATACCCTTGGCCTGCAAAGGCTGTATATAAGTTGCCGCATTACTTAATACATTAGTTACCTGCGGATTAAAAAACAGCTCGGCTTTTTGCGTGGTGGTGTTGTAATTAATGTTGGCTGCAAATATAATACCGATATCAAAAAGCTGCTCTCCGGTTGAGAGGGTGTAATTACCAACATTACGAATGTCGTTATTGTTTACTTCCACATAGCAAACGCTTTTGGGGCCGGCTACGCCGATGGCGTTGGTACCCAATTTTGATGAAGCACCATTAGACGCCTGTGGGGCAGGGGCTAAATCTTTTTTACAGGCGGCCGTAAACATCAGGCTTATGCCTAATATGGCAACAGGTATTTTGTTAAATTGTAATCTCATAAAGTTTTTTTGAATTTGGTTAATAAAATTTTGGTTAAATAAATAAGCATTGAATTTTATCCATAGGCGAGCTGTTTAGGTGATTTAAGGGGGGTAATCATCAGAGATAATATCTTATTTATACAAAAAGTGAGGGCGTATTTTTGGTTTTATAGGTTTAGACATGTGCTTATACGTAAATATTAATCATCTTAGTTACAGGTTATTGTTAACTATCATAAGATTATCTTCATACATCGTAAATGCTGGTTTAACCTGAATCTCTTTTGCCGCAGTTGCCTCTTTTATTTTATTCAGTTACATTTAGGACTTTATAAAACATTCAAAATGAAAAGAATTTTACTTGCTAATTTATTGCTGATAGTAGCGGTGATCAGTGCGTGTGCCCAGCCTAAAGCTCCCGATGCCGAATATATAAAAGCCAATTATCAGAAATACGAGTACCAGATACCTATGCGCGATGGTAAAAAGTTATTTACCTCGGTATATGTACCAAAAGATCAATCGAAAAAATACCCTATCATGATGGATAGGACACCCTACAGTGTTGCCCCTTATGGTATCGATCTTTACAAAGGCAGTTTGGGCCCATCGTCATTATTTGCGCACGATGGTTTTATTTTTGTTTACCAGGACGTTCGCGGCCGCTGGATGAGTGAAGGTATTTATGAGGAAATGACTCCCGAAAAAGAGGTACACAAAACCAAAAACGATGTTGACGAAGGCACAGATACCTACGATACGATTAACTGGCTGCTTAAAAACTTGCCTAATAACAATGGTAAGGTAGGAGTGTGGGGCATCTCATATCCCGGTTTTTACACCACTACGGCATTGCTGAGCCGCCATCCGGCCCTGGTTGCAGCATCGCCACAGGCCCCCATTGCGGATCTGTACCGTGATGACGCTTTTCACAACGGCGCGTTTATGCTGGTAGCAAATTTTGGATTTTACCCCGGTYTCACCAATCGCCAGGATGATAAACCAACACAGCGCCGCGGTCATGGTTTTGATGCCGGCACCGAGGATGGCTATGATTTTTTTATGAAGATGGGTTCTGTAAAAAACTCGAACGACAAATATTATAAAGACACCATACGCCTGTGGAACGAGATGCTTGATCATCCCAACTATGACCAGCACTGGAAAGACCGCAATGTGCTTTATCACCTGCATGATATTAAAACGGCTGTATTGGTTACCGGTGGTTGGTATGATGCCGAGGATCTTTATGGCGCTATAAATACCTACAAAACATTGGTTAAGGAAAACCCTAAAACGCCGGTTTATTTTGCCATGGGCCCCTGGGTACATGGTGGCTGGGCGCGCGGTGATGGCGATCATTTAGGTGATGTTGACTTTGGTGGCCCTACTGGTCCGTTTTATCGCGAAAAAATAGAATTCGCCTTTTTTAGTCATTACTTAAAAGGCACAGAATTGAGCCTGGCCCCGGTATCAACATTTGAGACCGGCCTTAACAGCTGGAAAACTTACAATACCTGGCCGCCAAAAGAGGCCGCCGAAAAGAATTTATACCTGCTGCCCGGCGGTAAATTAGCTTTTGATGCGCCTGCTGCTGCCACCGATAGTTATGATGAGTTTATATCAGACCCTAATAAACCAGTGCCTTTTATTAACAGTATTGATATGGATATGAAACGGGAATACATGACCGGTGACCAGCGTTTTGCCGCCCAACGCCCTGATGTGTTAGCCTACGAAACCGATGTGCTGGATAAAGACGTTACTATTGCCGGTAATATATGGGCTGACTTGAAAGTATCAACAACCGGCACCGACGCGGACTGGGTGGTTAAGGTAATTGATGTATACCCCGATTCGGCTAAAAATAACAAATGGACAGGGAAGGAAGTTTACCTGTCCGGCTATCAGCAAATGGTGAGAAGTGAGGCCATGCGTGGCAAGTTTCGCAATGGTTTTGATAAGCCCGAGGCATTTGTGCCCGGCCAGGTAACCCCCGTTAATTTTGAACTGCAGGATGTGCTGCACACCTTTAAAAAGGGTCACCGCTTAATGGTGCAGGTACAAAGCACCTGGTTCCCGCTTATTGACCGTAATACCCAGCAGTTTCAGGACATCATGAAAGCGAAGGATACCGACTTTAAAAAGGCTACCCACAGGGTTTATACCTCAAAAGATAATAGCAGTTATTTGAAAGTGAGGGTGATGGAATAATGGCTGAATTTCTGATAAAAGACACCTTTGTTCTCAGATCAAGAAAATCATTTGTACTAATTGGTGATGTGGTAAGTGGCGAAGTTGATAACGGCATGATCCTATTACTGCAAAATAATAGTGTTGGAACAATCCTAATAATAGATTCGGTGGAAGCTGTTAATGGCGAAGCTGGTCTTGTGGGGCTACTTTTTAAATACGAGCATGAAAATGAATTGGATATATTAAAGGATATGAAAAATCATGTTGCATTAATAGCATAAAAATTAGCGATTTGTTTTCATTCAGCCAAATAAAATTATTCCTGTAGCATTTATAATATCTCTGTCGTAATTTGGTACAAAAACCTATATCTATGAAAAAGAAAATATTGTTTTTATTACTGGTAGTTGTTTATTCGGCATGTAGTAAAAAAGTTCATCAGAACGCTCCCTGCAATCCCGGTATGTGTACCATGATGTTTGTTACGATAGGGATACATTTTGTAGACAAAGCAGGTAAAGACGCTGTTGTAAAAGATTTTTCGGCCATCAATTTAAGGACTAATAAAAAGATTGAAACCCAACCCATTCCTGGTTCTAATGCAGGTTTTCATGTTATAGCAACAGATAGTAACATGAAGGAATTTACTAATGGAGGCGATGATGTAAAAGTTACCGCTACAGATTCCGTTACCAATCAAACTAAATCGGTTGTTGTAAAATTAGCAGGCGGTTGTGCCTGCCATATATCTAAAGTTTCGGGTCCGGACACACTTGCTTTTGATTAGGTTTAGCCCCCATTAAAGAAAATATGTTGGGCAATGGCGTGGGCAACTTGTACTTCGGCACCAATTGAACACTTCCTTTGTAGCGTTTGCAATTCTCTTGTCGTAATGGTATAAAACCCTGATTATGACAAAGAAACTGCCTCTCCTGCTATTGTTAATTGCTTGCTTTTCGGCTTGCAGCAGCAACAAACAAAAAAATGGATGCGGGATACAGACCTGCACTGCTGAGTATGCTTATATCGGAATTTTGTTTAAGGATCAGCAAAACAAGGTTCCGCCGCTTAAAGATGTCACCATGATTAATTTACGCACAAATAAGCCTTTAACCCCGGTTCTTTATCCACCAAATATTGATTTTGTTGCAGGGTATACATTAATAACCTCAGATGGTAATATCAAAGATTTTTCGACCGATGGAGATGATGTAAAAATATCTGCCACCAATTCAGAAACCAATCAAACCAAAACCGCCATCCTAAAAATTGCAGGCGGCTGTGGTTGTCATGTATCTAAAAAATCAGGACCGGATACTATTGTTTTTGACTAATATTAAACCCCGGATAAAACCACCGGCAATATATTAGGATTGGCTTGGTATAACACGTAAGTGCCATTTTTGTCGGTTAATACTTTAACCGCTTGCTTTTTGCTCCCTTGTACTGCTGTTGCCTTTTTCCAGCCTGCAGGCACATAGGTTTTAAGGGTGAGCGGTATGGTATAAAAAGCTTTGTTCAGCGGGTGACTTACTTTTACAGTTACTTTACCGTTGCTTAAGCTGCTTTGTACTTTCGCGCTTTGTCTTTCGCGCATGTACTTGGTTACATCGCCAAAGGTAGCTACCCAAAGCTTATCCTCATGGTTTTTAATGTAGGTAAAATACTCATCCAGTTCTTGACCGGGTAAAGCTTCCCAGCCAATACCTTCAACACCGTGATGGGTAAGCACCAGCCAGGTATCCTTTCTGCTTATGGTTGTATCAACCCATGCTTTCATCATAGGTAGTGGCGTTTTAGTGGTAGCCCCGCGCTGGTACTGCACATACTCTTTATCGGTATTACCCGGTGTGTCTTTGTTCCCCCGGCTTATTTCTTTTAGCCATGGCTCGGGCATGCGGTTACGCAGAGCCGGGTAAACTTTGCTTAAGTAGGACACCGCGCGTTCATTTTCGGTTCCGAATGGTCCCTCGGCACTAAAAGTATATTGTACCCCTAAATGATGCAGAATATCCAGCCGGCTTTTTTGAGCCTCGTACATCAAATTGGTTTCATCAAGGGCGGCCAGGCGCGGGTGGGTGATCATGTGGCTGGCAAACTCATGGCCCTGGGCTGCAAATTTTTTGATCTCGGTCCAGGTAGTACCATGTGAGTCCCTGTACTCATCATTGTGCTGTATGCCGGGTTTAAATTCTCCGTTCCGTACTTTGCTGTAGCATTCGTCAATCGCCTTATAAGCTGCTTCGGTTTTGCCCGCGTCAATTAATGATCCGGCCTTGTAATGGTAATCAAGCGTCCCTATCAAACCCAGGTACCCCGCCGCCGAAGCACGTTCAAAAAAGTTGTCCTTATTGGTAGGGATAGTAGCTGTTTCTTTAATAATATCTTTTACCGGCCGGCCAATAAACTTGCCTTGGTATTGTGAACCCGGTATTTGTCCGGTAATGATAAAGAAGGTTGATTTGATGCCCAGTTTGTTCAGGATAGGTAAGGCTACCTTAAACTGGTTAACAGAACCATCGTCCCAGGTAATAGAAACAGCGCCGTTACGGTCATATTGCCACCTCGTAACCAGGGTTTTGCCTGGCTGCGCTTTAACTGAGGTTAAAGCCAGCATAGTAACTATAACAGGGAGGAATAGCTTTTTCATAATAATTTAGTTTATGTGCTAAATATAATGAGATGTACTAAGGATTAAATGGTTTTATTCCATTGTAACGAAATAGTTAAGGAGTTTGACAGGTAAGTTAATTTAAACTAATTCTAAATAATGTTTGCAAATTAAGATTGTGTTCTTACTTTTGCGCTTAATTGGACTTAATCTAAATAATATGCCGAATATCTTACATAATTCCTTTCAAAAACTCTTCATTGTTTTCTTATTCCTGTTTGCTAATGCCCTAAATCTTAAAGCCGATGACGATGGCGTAACCGGTAAGATAGCTGGTTTTGTAAAAACCAGTGATGGCATGCCTGCGGCATTTGTAAATGTAGCTATCAAGGGCTTAAATAAAAGTACCATGACCATTGGTGATGGGTCGTTTGTTTTTAACAAAATAAAACCGGGGACCTATTTATTAAAAACATCTTACATCGGTACCAAAAGTGAAGAAAAACAGGTTGAAGTTATTGCCAACCAAACCACATCGGTAGAATTTGTCCTGACTGAAAGTTCCGCTCAGCTTAATGAGGTAGTGGTTTCCTCCACAAAAACCATTAACAGCAAAAAGCTGACCATTGGCAAAATGAACGTTGCGCCGATGGACCTGCCCCAAAGTGTTACTGTAATTGGTCGCGATGTACTTGATCAGCAGCAATCGTTGCGTTTAAGCGACGTTACTAAAAATATTAATGGTGTGTACCTGTACAGCGCCCGTGGCAATACACAAGAAACATTTGGCGCCCGTGGTTACAATTTTTCAAGTACAAACATGTTTAAAAACGGCTTCAGGATTAACTCAGGTGTAATGCCAGAGATTAGTTCATTGGAGCGTGTTGAAGTTTTAAAAGGAAGCGCTGCCCTGCTTTATGGCAACGTGGCACCAGGCGGTATACTTAACCTGGTTACTAAAAAACCAAAATTTGAGCAAGGCAGCCAGGTTTCCATGACCTATGGCAGTTATGACCTGTACAAACCCGCGTTTGATGTTTACGGCCCTATATCATCTAAATTAGCTTATCGCTTAAACGGAACCTATGAAAATGCTAAAAGCTATCGCGATAACGTAAAATCAGAAAGGGAGTATATAAACCCGTCATTCCTGTACAAGATCAGCGATAAAACCAATATTATTGTGGAAGGTGATTATCTGAACTATGATTTTACCCCCGATTTTGGAACCGGGCAAGTTAATAATGTAATTGCCAAAGTGCCGCGTAACAGATACCTGGGTGCATCATGGTCAACCGGTAATACCAAACAAACAACCGCTACAGCAACCATTAATCACCAGATAAATAGCTTATGGCAGTTGAGCGGCGGTTTTTCCTACCAGCATTATGATCGTCAGTACCAAACTACCGAGCGTGTGCTGCCTGATGCTAACGGCGATTGGGGACGTACCTTAAACCGTGCCAAAACACTGGAGAATTATTATACAGGCCAGTTTAACATAACCGGGCAGTTCAACACAGGTGCCATTAAGCACAATATTTTATTAGGTGTTGATGCCGATTGGTATAAAAACACCAACTATACTTATGTAGCAACGGTAAATAAAGTATCAAGCTATCTTGATCAAAATAACGCGCTTCAAAATTCGGTTTATGATCAGATCAACATTTTTGATCTTAGCAAATACACCCTGCGTACAGATAAGCCAACAATGAATCCGTTTTATAACGTTTTAACACCAACCAACCGTTTTGGCGCTTATTTTAATGATTTGATCAGCTTGTCAGAAAAAGTAAAAGTATTGGCCGGTTTACGTTGGTCGTACCAATATATATCGCCTACAATGGTTACTAATTATTATAACTCCACACCGGCATTGGTACAGCCTGCAGCTGGTAAAGAAGACAAGGCATTTTCGCCAAGAGTTGGTATTGTTTACAAGCCATTGACTACTACCGCTTTATTTGCCAGCTACTCCAACTCTTTTGTGGTAAATACCGGTACCGATATTAATAACAAACCGCTTGATCCTTCACTGTTAGATCAGTATGAGTTTGGCGTTAAAAATGATTTCCTTAATGGAAACCTGTCTGTAAATGTAACAGCCTATAGAATATTGAACAACAACCTGGCACAAACCGCTCCGTTCCTGGCAGATGGTTCAGCCAATACCAATACCAATATCAAAACATTAACAGGGGAAACCAAAAGCGATGGGGTTGAACTGGATATTGCCGGGCACCCTATAAAAGGATTGGATGTATTAGCAGGTTATAGCTATACCAATGCAAAATATACCAAAACTCCAACAACTGTAGGGAGTAACATAGCCGGCCAGCCATTGTTAAACGTGCCTAAGCATACGGCAAATACCAGCTTGTTTTACACTTTTTATAACGGCGACCTTAAAGGCTTTAAAGTTGGAGCTTCTGTTTATTACCTGGGTAACCGTATTGCTGGTAATGCCAATACTATTGGGCAAACACAAACCATATCAAGGTTAGTTAACGTTTCGGGCTTTACTACGGTTGATGCATCTGTAGGGTATAGCTATAAAAAACTATCCATTATTGGTAAAGTATCAAATATTGGCAATGTGCTTAATTACAACGTACATGAAAACTATAGCATTAACCCAATACCGCCAAGACAGTTTTTAACTACACTGGCCTATAAATTTTAATTTTTTAAATACCTATCAATAAAAAACCGGGTATGTTTTTGCATACCCGGTTTTTGCAGATATAATAACTATGAAAGTCTTTTTTCGTACCATACACCTTTACCTGAGCCTTGTTGCCGGCATAGTTATTTTTTGCTCGTGTTTTACAGGTACCATGCTGGTTTTTGAAAAGGAAATACAGCACACACTTTACCCACGACGGTATTATGTAGAGCCTCGAGACCAGCGGATGCCTTTAGCAACACTGGTGGCAGGAGCGTTAAAGCAGGTGCCCAAAGCTAAGCTTTCGTCGGTTATGGTTTATGATGACCCTGAACGCAGCATTGAAATAGGGGTATTGGTACCTGAAAAAGGTGGGAAAAAGAATGCCGGTAAAACTGCCGGGCACACAGAAAAGGGGAAGATCTTAAACGAACACACGGCCGGCGGCAAAAAACCAAAAGGCGACGAAAAGCCAAACATTACCCTTTTTGTTAATCCATACACTGGCCAGGTTATTGAACAATTTAGCCGTAAGGATTCGTTTTTATATTCGGTGGAGATGTTTCACCGGTATTTGCTGGCCGGCAAGAATAGCGCTGGTGATATGGTAATAGCACTATCTACATTGCTTTTTCTGTTTATACTGATGACCGGGGTTGTACTATGGTGGCCCAAAACAAAAAAGATCATGCGTCAGCGCCTCAAAATCAAATGGGACGGTAGCACTAAAAGATTAACGCATGACCTGCATATAGTTACCGGATTTTATACCTCGGTGTTCTTAATAATAATTGTACTAACGGGGCTTGTCATGACCTTTAAATGGGCCAATGAGGCATTATTTGCTATTACAGGCTCAAAACTGGTTAAAGAGCAACCCAAGCCACCTCAATCGGTATACAATGCCGGGGCAACGGCTTTAACAATTGATGGAGCATTGCGGGGCATAGCCGGAGCAATCAAAACAGCCGAATATTATACCGTCCGCCCTCCGCGCGATTCATCGGGTACTTACAGTATAAATGTATTACCTAAAGGCGCTGTTGAAACCACATCTGATACTTATTATATTGATCAATATAGCGGTCAACTGGCAGGTTCACAAACCTTTGCGGGTAAAAGCCTGGGTCAGCGTGTAAGAGCGCTGGTAAAACCGGTGCATACAGGTTCGGTATATGGATTGCCTACCAAGATACTCAGCTTTATAGTTTGCTCATTGTCGCTTATTTTTCCGGTTACCGGTGTAATGATGTGGCTTAACCGTACCCGTAAAAAGAAGCCGGCATCAAAAGGGCTGGTTACCGCGTAAATGTTGTTATGTTGATATTGGTTTCCCTGTTAAATATTACGGGATATTTCAATATTAGAATAGAAGTTTGAAAATTACTGTTGATACGGAAATGGAGAGTTTAAAAGCTGTTTTTGAATACTTGATAATAATTGCAAAGGCTGAAAAGGCTTTGACATACAATCAACAAAACCACTCTCTATGAGGTCTGATAGCATTTTTTCATTTACCAGCGATGCCGTAAAGGCAATAACAGGAATTTCAGGGTATAGCTTTTTTATTTCAAATATAGCTGTATAGCCATTTATTATAGGCATTTCAAGGTCCATTAAAATAATTTGGTACGCCTGGTCTTTTTTTAGTTCATCCAGTGCTTCCTGACCATTGTATGCACAGGTAACGCTTGCCTTAAAACTTAATAAACATTTTTTGACCACCATCATGTTGATTTGGTTATCTTCAACTACTAAGATCCTTACCCCCGATAAATGGTTATCAGTTTCAATTTTGCTGACCAGCGGCTGTTGTTGCTGATTTTTGGCGTAATTAATTTTAAGGTTGAAACTAAAAGTGCTGCCTACTCCTTTTTTACTAACAAGTGTAAGTTTGCTATTCATTAAATTTAATAACCTTACACAAATGGTAAGCCCTAATCCAGTTCCATTTAAATTCTTGGTGTTTTGATCATAAACCTGCCAAAAACTTTCAAATATCTTAACCTGGTCATTTTCACTGATCCCTATCCCGGTATCCTCAACACTAAAGCTTGCCTCAATAAACTGTTTGGTTTTGTTTTTACACTCAGCCTTTAATTTAATATATCCGTTATTGGTAAATTTCAAAGCGTTTGATAGCAGGTTATTAAAAACCTGTACTAAACGCAAGTCATCAGCAATTACCAATTCATCAAGTTCTGGATCTATTTCCATTTTTAGCTCTACACCCTTTTCATTAAAAAGTGCGGTAAATGGTGTCGCTACATTTAATAAAAGAAGTTTTAGGTTTAGCTCAACCGGATGAATTTCAAGCTTGTTTGCCTCTATCTTATTAAAATCAAGAATATTATTTACCTGGTGCAGCATATGTTCTGAACAGTATTTTAACACCTGTATATACTCTTCATGCTGTGATGCAGTGTGTTCCTGTTTAAGCAAACCTATTACCCCAATTATGCCATTTAAGGGTGTGCGCAGTTCATGGCCCATAGTAGCCAAAAACTGGGTACGGGTATCAATTACCCGTTTGCTTTGTTCCATGAGTTCATTAATATATTTTTTCTCGAAAAATATATAGGCTATGGCAAATATAATGGTCGAAAAAATGGCAATTATCCGGTTAACAAAGGCCAGCTTGTTTATTTGTGATAACGTAAAATCCTGTAACGGAGTAACACCGCGCCCAATTAAAATACAAATGCCGAAGGAAACTACGATGATAGAAATATAAATAAATGATTCCCGGTATTTGCTTTGTTTAAGGTCGACTATAATGGGGACTGAAATGAGTATTGGAAAAAAGTACAGGAATTGTTCGGATTGTAAGCCCTCAATGGCGGCAGAAATAATTAATAAACTACAAATCAGAAATATAATAGAAATGGTCAGATTTTTAATGGCCCCATTATATTTTAACAGAATAAACATTAAAATGGCAAAGCAAAAACAGGCAACTAAGAATGAGGATACGTACAAGCCGATAAAAGAATCATAAAAGGAAATCGCGACACCTGTAAATAATGCGGCCAAACCAAGCTGATAAGATCTTTTAGGAACTTCTTTCATATCAAAAAGTAAGTCAAGATGCTTATCGCTATCCTTGATCAATTTGTGATATTTGTCGGTAACTTGGTTCATTAATTTTTACCTGTTTAATTCAGCTCTGTAAGAACTTACAAAGGTACTTTAATGCTGTGTATTAATATG
>NZ_JBFUJG010000046.1:0-39443 GCF_056401495.1 Mucilaginibacter sp. P4_E8 | reverse complement strand
TCTGTATCTTTAGGTTGGGTAGTAACCAAAGAAAAATTCTTATCGAACGTAAGCTGGTTAAACAATTTAAAATTCCGGGCTTCACTGGGTAGTTTAGGTAATCAAAACATAGGTAACTATCCATACCAGCAAACCTATAATTTTAAAAGCTATTACAACACCAGAACCAGTTATGCTTATCCTTTTCAGAGTACCACGGTTACCGGTGGAGTGGTTAATAACTCCTTAACTAATCCAGATATTAAATGGGAAACTACCCGGGTATTTGATATCGGTACCGATTTTTCGGTGCTCAACAACAAACTCAGCTTTACGGTTGACTGGTACAACAAGCTAACCTCCGATATCCTGGAAGTAGCTACGCCGCTTACCCCGCTGTATTATGGTCTTACCGCACCAACTATCAATTATGGTAAAATGAAAAATACGGGTATTGAAGCATCTTTTCAATATACTGACCGGTTTGGCCAGGTTGGTTTTTCTTTTGGCGGAACCATACAGGCTAATAAAAATACCCTGGTATCATATGGTGCCCCAGCCCCAAACACGGCAACCAATACCATTAACCAGGAAGGGCAGCCATATGGCAGTTTTTATATGCTCAAGTATGTTGGGATATTCCAATCAGCAGAAGAAATAGCCAATTCGCCTACACAGCAATACAATCCTCAACCCGGTTATATAAAATATGCTGATACCAATAATGACGGAAAAGTTGATGATAGTGACCGGGTAATAGTACCCGGGGCATATCCCAAATTTGATTATTCCTTTAATACAGGTGCAACATGGAAAAACTTTGACCTTACCGTTTTCTTTTATGGTTCTTATGGCCAAAAACTATATGTTAATGGCTGGGGTATACAACCTTTTAACCAGGGGTCACCTCCGCCCAAAGAGTGGCTAAATGCCTGGACGCCTACTAACCATAGTACTACCATGCCAATGGTTTATGTTTTAGGGCAGGGCAACATCAGCAGCAATGCCAATACGGCATCTACCTATTATTTACAGGATGCTTCTTTTTTAAGATTAAAAAACGTTCAGTTGGGTTATAATTTACCGCAAAAGTTTGCAAAACACCTTTTTATGTCGGCGTTGCGCATTTACTTCGCTGGCGATAACTTGTTTACGTTCACCAAGTTCCCGGGGCTTGATCCTGAGCGGGTTGCTTCAAATACAAGGTTTGTTACACACCCCCAAAACCAGGTTTATTCTTTTGGTGTAAGGGCTACATTTTAACATTATTTATTGAAATGACGATGAAAACAGCAACAAAATATTTGATGATCTTTTTAATGGCCACTTTATTGTTTGCCTGCAAAAAGAATCTTTTAGATCAAAACCCGCCGGCTGATATTGATAGCAAGGTTTTTTGGAAAACAAAAAATGATGCAGATATAGCATTAGCCGGTATATACAGTTTTTTTATCCAGGGATTTAACTATACCGCGTCTGGTAATACCGGGCAGGGCTTTGGGGCAGGTACGCCTTATTGGGAAAGTTTGAGCGATAACGCATACAGCGGTGCCTATTCCAACATAGCGCAGGGTGCTATTACACCAACTGTCGGCGGTTTGCAAACAGACGCCTATACCACATCATACAGGGCTGTACAGGCATGTAATACTTTTTTGAGTAACGTACGGAAAATTAATCTGCCTTCGGCCACCTTATATCAATATATAGCTGAAGTTAGGTTTGTGCGGGCCTATTGGTATTTTATGCTTACCCAGCTATATGGCGATGTAGTATTGTCTACCAGCCAAATAACTCTTAACCCGGCAAACAACCAGTTAGGAAGAACGCCAAAATCAGTAGTTACCGATACCATATTGAACGATCTGACCTTTGCGGCCAATAACCTGCCCAATACTGTTTATAGCGGCCACGCGGTTAAGGCAACCGCTTTGGGCTATATGGTAAAGGTATATTTATCAAGACATCAGTATCAGCTGGCGGCTACCACAGCTAATACGATCATGACCGATGGTAAATTCAGTATTTACACCGGCGGTTATAAAAACTTATTTCTAAAACCCGGGCAAAATGGTAACCCTGAAATTATCTTCTCCGGCCGTTACCAGGTTCCAACAGCTTTTAGTCCCGCTGATTATTTATACACCTATAGTTCAAGCTTTCAGCCGTTGGGCTATTTGGTTAATGATTATGAATGTACAGACGGGCAACCTATTGCCACATCGCCTTTGTACAACCCGGCAAAGCCATATATAAACCGCGACCCCAGATTGCTGGCCACTATATTAACTCCCGGGGTTTTATACAAAGGTGGAATCCCCTTTGTTCCGGCAGATCTTGGTGCTACAGCAGGTTTCCTTAACAAAAAAGGTGTCGATTCAACCCGTGCAACCGTAATTGGAACGCAAAGCGATCAGGATTGGGTGTATTTAAGATACGCTGATGTTTTATTGATGTATGCCGAAGCACAAAACGAAGTTTTGGGCCCTGATGCCAGTGTTTATACCRCTATTAACGCCGTCCGTACACGCCCCGGTGTAAATATGCCACCTATACCAGCCGGCCTTTCTCAAGCTGATATGCGCGACCGCATACGACATGAAAGAAGAATAGAGCTGGCACTGGAAGGGCAAAGATACTTTGATCTGAAAAGATGGGCTTTGGACAGGGTAATTATACCAACTATTAAAGATCCGAACGCCGCCCAGCGAACATTCCCACTGCGCGATACCATTTGGCCGGTTCCGCAAACAGAAATTGATATTGCCAAAGCGGTAGGTAATAACGCATTCAAGCAAACGCCTGGTTATTAAAATATTTATTTAAAAAATAAATGAAAATCATTAAAAACGTAAAGGCGGCCATCTGTCTGATATTGCTTGCTATGGCTTGTCCATCTATATTATTTGCTGCCGGTAATATTATTGTTTACAGTCCCGACAAGCAGGTCCGTTTAGAAGTGTTTGATCAGCAGGGAACCATATCATACAGTGTTCATTACAAAAATAAAGCGGTTATCAATACCTCTGCCATGCAGATCAGCATTGACCAAACAATGCTCACCAGCCAGGCTACTATTGGGGAAAGTACAACTTATAACATAAATGAAACCTATCCCTGGTATGGGGCGCATTCCATAGCTGTAAACCACTTTAATGGCGCAAAAATTAAGCTACTTCATGGTAAAATCAGCTTTTTACTTGATGTAAGGGTGTTTAACGATGCGGCCGCTTTTAGCTTTACTATACCGGGCAGCAAGAACAGTAGCCGTATCCCTGATGAATCAACTGAATTTAACATACCTGCCGGGAGCACCATCTGGTATCATGATCTTAACGGGCACTATGAAGGGCAGCATGTAAAAAAACTGATCGATTCTGTGAAAACCGGGCAGTGGATAGCGCCACCTGCCACATTCAAACTCCCAGATGGCACCGGATATGCTGCTATTACCGAAGCTGATTTGAAAGATTATGCGGGGATGGCTTTACAAGCCAACGGACAAGGTAAGCTGATTTTACAATTAGCTGATCATCATCCCATATCACATCCTTATGAGTTACGGTACAGCAAAGATGATATAGCAAGGGTTTCAAAGCCCGCAGCAATCAGCGGAACTATTAATACCCCATGGCGGGTGGTCATGCTTGGTGCTGATCTGAATACCCTGGTCAATTGCGATGTGGTGCATAATTTATGCACTCCGCCTGATAAAAAATATTTTCCCGAAGGGATACACACCGCATGGGTAAAACCGGGCCGGGCAGTTTGGCAATACCTGGATGGAGCTGGCGATAAAACGGTGAATAATATGAAGGAGTATTCCAGGCTTGCTGCCGAATTGGGATTTGAGCATAACATACTGGAAGGTTTTTGGGAAAAATGGAGCGATGACGAAATTAAAGATCTGGTAAGTTATTCCAAACAACGTGGTGTGAGCATTTGGGTATGGATGCACTCCAAAAATTTACGCGACTCCAGTGTAAGGCACGCCCAGTTTAAACGCTGCCATGATTTAGGGATATCGGGTTTGAAAATTGATTTTTTTGATAATGAAGCTAAGGAAGTTGTAGACCTGTATCAGGATATTTTATTAGAGACAGCCCAATTGCATTTAATGGTCGATTTTCATGGCGCCAATAAACCTACAGGCCAGTTGCGCACATGGCCAAATGAACTGACACGTGAAGCGGTTAAGGGTATGGAGTCGAGTAAATTAGAGGATAGGGCCACCCATAGTACAACCATTCCATTTACTCGTTTTTTGGTCGGCCCGGCAGAATACACCCCGGTACATTTTGGCGAACGCCGTAAAAATACCACGTGGACCAATCAAATTGCCAGCGCGGTTATTTTAAGCGCACCGGTATTAACGTATGCCGCCAGTCCGCAACATTTATTGGCAAACCCCGGTGTGGATATTATTAAAAGCATTCCATCTATATGGGACGAAACAATTGTATTAAAGCCATCAGAAATAGGAGAGCTGGCTGTATTTGCACGCAGAAAAGGGAATACCTGGTTCCTGGCCGTTATGAACGGGACTCAGCCCAAAAGCATTCAGATACCGCTTAGTTTTTTAAAATCATCTGCTAAATGCACCAGCATTAATGATGATCCTGATAACACCGGTGCTTTAAAAACGGGAAGTTCCACGGCAAAAGCTACCGATGTATTGTCACTGAATTTAGGTGTTGGTGGGGGATACGTAGGAAGGTATACCATACAGTAATAAATATTAAAAATTTATAAAGCCGATCAAATGAAAAAGCTCATAGTTTATCCGATATTATTTATACTCAATTTAATGATAACGCCTTTATTAATGGCGCAAACTAAAACGGTTACGTTAGATTATTTTTTTAATAATGAGTACCGTAAAAACCCGGCAGGAGGGGCAGACCGTTTTCACTACACCTGGGAAGATACCAAAAGCAGCGGTTTCTCCATTTTGGGGGATATTTTTAAAAAGAACGGGGTCAGTCTGCAAAGCCTTGAAAATGAGCCAACTGCTGAGAGCTTAAAAGGAACAGATATTTACATTATTGTTGATCCTGACACTAAGAAAGAAACCGCAGATCCGCATTACATCGAAACCAGACATATTGAAGTTATTGCCAATTGGGTTAAACAAGGCGGTGTGCTGCTTTTAATGGCCAATGACAGCGCCAATGCCGAACTGCCGCATTTGAATAATCTGGCAGCAAAATTTGGGATCCATTTTAATGATGATTTGTACAAACACGTGATAGGAACTCAATTTGAAATGGGGGCTATAAACATCCCTGCGAATGATGCCATATTTAAAACCGCCAAAAAGATTTACCTGAAAGATATTGCCACACTTAAACTATCACCACCGGCAAAACCCGCATTGGTTGATAGCGCGCATGTGATTGTTGGTACAGCCAAATACGGTAAAGGTTTAGTGATAGCTGTGGGTGACCCGTGGTTATATAATGAGTATACCAACGGACGACTGCCTGCAGCAATGGGGTTTGATAATGATAAAGCCGCCGATGACCTGAGTAAGTGGCTGCTAAAACAGATTCCGGTAAAAAGTAAATGATAAAGGTGCCATTGTTAATAGAATCATATTATTGATAAGTAATGCTTTCAGAAACTGAATTGGTCATATTAATTAAGGCAGGTGATATACAGGCCTTTGACGAGTTTTATAAAAGAAACTGGCGGCCTTTGTATCAAATGGCCTATCGTTCAACCTGTTCGCAGGAGGATGCGAAGGACCTTGTACAAACGATTTTTATCAGTCTATGGAATTGCAGATGCAGCATAAACCCCGAGCGTTACAATACTTCCTATCTTTTCAGGATATTGAAAAATAACATCATTAATTTTTACAAACAGGATTCGGCCCGGAAAAAGAGGTTAGAAAACTTATTACATCCCGATAGCACAAACCACTATACCAATGAGGATAACCTGATAGCTAAAGAATTGTCTGTTGTAATTGAGGGGGAGATCAGAGAGTTGCCAAAGAAAATGCAGGAGGTTTTTATTTTATCAAGGCAACAAAATCTGTCTGTTAGTGAAATTTCAGAAACCCTTAACATTACCCAGCGCACCGTTAAAAATCAGCTTTCAAATGCTTTGAAGATATTACGGACAAAATTGGGGATGCTTTAACAAGGTGCATTTTTATAAATAAAATGTAAATAAGTCTGGTACCTAAACCGCTTGGCTTTGTATATATAGTATCAAACCAAAAGCTGCCTTTAAGCAGTTGATATAAACTTAAAACAGATTATCATGATGCAATGGCGACGGCCCGTCTCTGGCTATAAAGTTGGGGAGGATCATCTTCAGGACGAAGAAGCTATGCGTGCTGTAGAGAAAGAAATGCTTAATCATATCCATAAAGAAATTTTTGGGAAATGGCATTTTATAAAAACCTCTGCCGCTAAGTATACCATGGCCGCCTCTTTATTGCTGATGTGCTGTTCTGCGCTTTTTTACATGAAATTATCGAAAGATAAAACTAACTGGATAGCTATAACTGCGAAAAAAGGAAATATTAAAATTGTGACCCTGCCCGATGGATCAACGGTTTGGCTCAACTCTGGCTCGGTAATTAAATTTCCTGAACGTTTTGGCAAAACCAGGGAAATACAATTGGTTAACGGCGAAGCATATTTTGATGTAAAACATGATAACAATTCGCCATTTATAGTTCGTTATGGCAGCTTACATGCCCGGGTGTTAGGAACCGCGTTTAACGTAAAATTTTATAAAAACCTGAGCGATGTAAGGTTAACAGTTACCAGGGGACGTGTTGAGGTTGGTAATAAAGCAGCAAGTTTTGGTGTACTTACGCTCAATAAAGAAATGATTTATAACCAAAAAGGAGCTACCCATCTGATCAGAACAGTAGATGCCGAAAAAGTAGTTGCCTGGAAATCAAATGAGATCAATTTGTACAGTGTTCCATTTAATGAGCTGGCCATGAGGTTAGAAAATACTTATAACGTTCACATAAATTATGATCACGAAAAAATAGATCATTTAATAACAACCATCCATTTTTCAAACGGTAACAATTTACAATATGTGCTGGAAATTATTAAAACCATCCATCATTTGGATTATATGGTAAAAGGAAAGGAGGTTTATCTTGAAAAAAGCCTGAACAATTAAGCCCTGATAAAGCCAATATCCCAGGCTGAGGGCCGGGGATACTGACAAAAGTGTAGATATAAATTATTGGCAGGTTCCAAGCTAATCCAATAATTCACCTTAGTTTTTTTTTAACAAAAAACCTCGTAAAGATGATAAAAAAACATACTAAATTATTTACTTTTTTTAAGAAAGTATCAATGATTGTTATTATCGGCATAATGACATTTAGCCAGATACAAGCGAAAGGAACAGAGGATCAGGTTTCAGACTATCCTGTTAAAATTTCGTTTGGTAACGAATCATTGCAAAGCTCAATTGATAAGCTTGAAAAACAATCAAATGTTAAATTTTCCTATAACCCGGCAGACTTAAAGGGTTATACTATCACTCCGCATAAATTTCAAAATGAACCCCTGGGCAAAATCTTGAATTACTTATTTGCTAAAACCCATCTGTCTTTTAAAGACGTAAATACAGGAATAGTAATTTATGATAAAACGGCGTCATTAAAAACAAGTTTGCTAACCGACAAAGCCGATGATCAAAATGTAAAAAATGAATCGGCCGATATTACTGTTACGGGTAAGGTATCTGATTTAAGCGGTCCGTTACCAGGTGTTTCTGTAGGGATTGAAGGTAGCGGGAATGGGGTAATTACTAATGCAAATGGTAATTATACGCTCAAAGCAGCTCCGAATGCAACCCTGAAATTTTCTTCTATCGGATATAAAACACAACTGATAGCTGTTAACAATCAAACAGTTATTAATGTAACCATGATAAGTGACCTAAAATCACTGAATGATGTTATCGTGGTTGGTTATGGTGTTCAGAAAAAATCAGACGTAACAGGTTCAATTGTTTCTGTTAATGAGCAGGCGCTTCGTGACATTCCGGCCGCCAATATAGGTCAGGCATTACAGGGGCAGGCTGCAGGCGTTGATATCCAAAAAAGTAACGGTAATAGTCATCCGGGTGCTGCGCCCTCTATTTTGATCAGGGGAACCAGATCCATAAATGCGTCCAATTCACCTTTAATTGTAGTTGATGGTATTCCCTTTAACGGGAGCCTTAATGATATAAACCCTGATGATATCGTTTCGTTAGAAGTATTAAAAGATGCCTCATCAACCGCTATTTACGGATCAAGGGGTGCTAATGGTGTTTTATTGGTTTCAACCCGTCGCGGAAAAAAAGGCGGTACAACTGTATCTTATAGTGGTTATGCCGGTTATAACAAACCAATGGGGCATTATAATATCATGAACGGGCCGCAATTTGAAGACCTGAAAAAATGGGGCCTGATTAACGGGAACCCTGGCAAATATACAGGGATCGATGATCCGGCCTTTTTAACGGATGGCTCTTTTGCACCACAGGAAGTGGCATCAATTAAAAGCGGACGCAATACCGACTGGCAAAACCTCATCTATAAAACAGGTTTTGTAACCGATCATCAGTTGGGTGTTTCTGGCGGTAACGAATTAACCCAGTATGCCATATCAGGTGGGTATTATAACGAAACTGGTATTTATTTTGGCCAGTCATTTGTGCGTTATTCCCTCAAGTTAAGCATTGACCAGCAATTAGGCAAAAATGTTAAAATTGGTTTAAGCAGCTTAAACACGCTAAGTTATACCAATGGCGAAAACGCGAACCCACTTGGTCAGGCGCTCAGGGCAAGCCCGCTTTCAACACCTTATGATGACGTTACCGGCAAATTGGTAGGTTTTACCGCAGGGAGCGCTAACCAGGTATGGAATCCCCTTGCTAATTTTGTTCCAGGTGCTGTAGCCGAAACGCGTAAACGGTTCGGGACTTTTACTACGGCTTATGCCGAGGTTAATCTGGCTCCGGGGTTAAAATACAGGTTTAATGGCGGTGCCGAAATACGACCTGATATATACGGAAACTATTATGCCAGCGCTACCACCAATAACCTGGGTGGTGCATCAACCGCAAATAACCAAAGTACTTACAGCTACAACTACACGCTTGAAAATATTTTAACTTACGACAGAATAATCGCGCAAAAGCACCATATCAATTTTACCGGTCTTTACAGCTTGCAGGAAAGCCAGTTGCAGTCGAACTCATTTAGTTATAATAATATTTTATCAGACGGTGTTCAGTATTTTAACCCGCAATACGGATCAAACCTGAGCGGATCAGGGTCCTATTCAAAATGGGATATCATATCCTATATGGCCAGGGTAAATTATGGATATGCCAATAAATACCTGGTTACGTTAACCATGCGTTCAGACGGGTCATCCCGCCTGGCCCCGGGTAACAAATATCATGTGTTCCCATCAGCAGCCGTGGCCTGGAATGTTACACAGGAGCCTATGTTAAAGGATTCACATGTGCTATCAAATCTTAAATTAAGGGCAAGCTACGGTACGGTAGGTAATACAGCAATCGATCCTTACCAAACTCTCGGTGCTTTAACATCAGTTAATTATAACTTTGGCTCTACTAACCTGACTGGCGCTTATCCAACAAGTGTACCTAACCCCAATTTAACCTGGGAGTATACATCTACGCTAAACATCGGGACTGATTTTGGATTTTTTGACGGCCGGATCACGGGCGCGGTTGATGCCTATCGTCAGTCTACCCGGTCATTGTTGTTGCCATTATCATTGCCGCCAACATCGGGCATACCTAACAGTATTTTAACCAATGTTGGGCAAACTCAAAACAAGGGTATTGAAGTAAGTTTGAGTACCATTAATATACCAGGCAATGGCCGAAGCAGCTTTAGCTGGACCACTAACTTTAATATCACTTTCAACAGAGGAAAAGTAACCAAACTATCGAGTGGTGTTACTCAGGATATAACCAATAACCTGTTTGTGGGACAACCTATAAATTCCATATTTGATTATAAGAAAATCGGGATCTGGCAAAATACAGCCGCCGACACGGCTCAGGCTAAAAGTCTGGGGTTGACCACCACAGGTACAGGATCTGTTATAGGTACCATTAGAGTAGAAGATGTAAATAAGGATGGAAAGATAAATGCCAGCGACAGGATTATACTCGGATCAAATCAGCCAAAATATACAGGTGGGTTTACTAACCGTATTGCTTACAAGGGGTTTGATTTTACAGTGGTTGGCGTTTACAGGGTTGGCGGTTTAATAACTTCCAGATTATTCCAGAGCGGTAGTTTTATCAACACCTTCCAGGGGAATTACAATAATATAAATGAGGATTACTGGACCCCGACCAATCATCAGAATTATTATCCTAAGCCAAATTCAGCGTCAACCAATACGCCGTACTCATCATTGCTAAGCTATTTTGATGGAACTTTCCTTAAAATAAGGAGCATGACCTTAGGCTATTATATGCCTGAAGCCATAACAAAGCGTATTAAAGCAAGATCATTAAGGATATATGCAACGGTGCAAAACCCCTTTATACTTTTTTCACCGTACCGCGATACATTTCATGGTCTTGACCCGGAAACAGCCGGAACTTTAAACGTGGATACGCCTCCCACAAAGTCAGTTACATTCGGTATTAACATGACACTTTAAATTGAAATAAGATGAAAAGGATATCTATATATTTATGCACCTGTTTGTTTTTAGGTTTGATAACTACAGCTTGTAAAAAAACACTGGTAGAAGACCCAAAATCAACCCTTACCCCGGCTTTTTTCTCTACAAGCCAGGGCTTTCAGGCCGGTCTTACCGCGGCTTATGCCGGGTTTAGGACTATTTGGGGCCCTGATAGTTATTTTGAAATGACCATACCCGGAACCGACGAGTTTATTGCCGGTAATGATGGTAATAACGGCCTGGTAAAATATAACAGTAACTTTAACACCGCAGATGGTATAGTTGCCGGAATCTGGAAAAATTGCTACACCTATATTAATACTTGTAATGGGTTGATCAATAATGTCCCGGCCGGGGTTGATGCCACAACAGCGGCAAGTATGGTTGCCGAAGCTAAGTTTCTGCGGGCAAATTACTACTTTATATTAGTACAGTCCTGGGGCGATGTAACCTTGAATAAAACCTTTCAGGCAACTCCAACAACCTCTGCCACGCGTGCCCCAATGGCTGATGTGTATAATTTTATAATCCAGGATTTGAAAGATGCTGTAGCTGTCCTTCCTGCAGGCCCGTTAACCAGCGGTGTGCTTCCGGGTAAGGCTACAAAGGCCGCGGCTATGCACATGCTGGCTAAGGTTTATTTAACAAGAGCAGGTTCATCGGCCAAGCAATCAGATGATTATAAAAATGCCTATACTACTGCTACTGATTTGATCAATAATGTTGCCCCGGCTGCAGGCTTAAGGTTACAGCAGGATTTTGCAAGTGTATATGCAGAAGGAAATGAAGCTAACAGCGAAATATTATGGACGGTACAACACACACCAACATTAGCTTATAACGGATCGCCTACACAAAATAACAGCGGCCCTGATAACTTATTGTGCCATTTATTTGCACCTAAATATGAGGTGCAGCCAGGTATGCAGCGCAGTACACTTTACGGTCGCCCTTATATACGTGTGGTGCCTACACATTGGCTTACTGATACTGTATTTAGTGAAAGGGTGAATGATCAGCGCTATAAAAAAACATTTCAAACCATGTGGTTATGCAACAACGCAGCCTCTGTACCTACCTGGCCCAATCCTTTACCAGCCGGTGCCCCCGCTGGAGCCCAGCCCGGTGCGCCTAAATTTGCGGTTGGTGATACAGCAATATGGATGCCGGGTTATGAAATGACAGCTGCACAGATTGCCAGCTATCGCTACCAGGTTATCCCGCCAAGTAAATATAGTATTGCGCTGTCACCTACTATGATCAAATATTTTGATACCAAACGGCCTGATCAAAACTCGCCCTCCAGCCGGCCAATCATTATATACAGGTTAGCAGAAACCTATTTAATTGCCGCCGAGGCATTATATATGGATGGGCGCGCGGGTGATGCAGTGCAGTACATAAACAAGATACGCGAAAGAGCGGCCTATCCATCAGGTAACGTGGCAGCAATGGATATCACTGCCGATAAACTTACATTGGATTTTATTTTGGATGAGCGGTCAAGAGAACTATGCGGCGAACAAATGCGCTGGACTGACCTGGTGCGAACAGGTAAATTGCTGGAACGGGTAAAGCTGCATAATACTGATGGAAAAAGTAATATAAAGCCTTTTCATGTATTACGACCGATTCCGCAAACACAGATCGACGCAACAATTACCGGTACGCCGTACCCTCAAAATCCTGGTTGGTAAACCAGGGTTTTGAGGTATTAATTTGTATACAAAACCTATGAATAATAGTATGAAAAGTAAACTGTTCAGATCAATGATGGCACTTACAGTGTTCGCTGTAAGCATAACGCTTTATGCCCTAAAACCGGCGGCGGATGTAGTACCCGATGCCGATAACGCGGGTTTAAAATTGCCTGCCGGATTTGGTGCCTTAAAAGTTGCCGAAACTGGTGCAAAAGCAAGGCATTTGGTGGTTACCCCGCAGGGCGATATTTACGTAAAGCTGGCGAGGCCGACAAAAGAAGGTAAGGGTATTTTGGTGTTCCACGAAGCCCCAAACGGCAAGGCCGAACTTAAAACAAGCTTTGGCACTTACGGCGGTACAGAGGTTTATTTAAAAAACGGATACCTGTATGCATCCTCAAATACCGAGGTATTCAGGTATAAAGTGAACGATAAAAATGAAGTGATCAATCCTGATGCGCCTGAAAAAATAGTTACGGGTTTAAAGGCAGGACGCCAGCATGAAACCAAATCATTTACATTGGATAATGATGGCAATATTTATGTAAACATAGGTGCCTGGTTTAATTCGTGCCAGGAAAAAGACCGGGGGCTGCATTCACCTGGGATACCGGGTTGTCCTATACTTGATTCTATGGGCGGCGTATGGCAGTTTAGGACTGATAAATTAAATCAAACCTATAGTGATGGCGTAAGATATGCGACAGGCTTAAGAAACATGGTAGGTATGGATTGGAACCAGCAGGATAACCAGCTTTTTGTAATGCAGCATGGCAGGGATAATCTGAATAGTTCATGGCCCGAATTGTATACCACCAAACAATCTGCAGAGTTACCCGCCGAATGTTTATATGCCCTTAAAAAAGGTGATAATGCCGGCTGGCCGTATATGTACTACGACCAGGTGCAGCATAAAAAGATCCAGGCTCCTGAGTATGGCGGCGACGGGAAAAAAGAAGCTGATGCTAAATTCATTGACCCTGCTGTGGCTTATCCCGGTCACATGGCGCCCAATGGTTTGTTGTTTTACACCGGCGATCAATTCCCTGCAAAATACAAGAACGGGGCCTTCATCGCTTTTCATGGTTCCTGGAACCGGGCTCCTGAACCTCAGGCCGGATATTTTGTGGTTTTTCAACCATTTAAAAATGGAAAGCCCGACGGTAACTGGGACGTATTTGCTGATGGCTTTTCGGGCTCACCAGAAAAAACAGCGGCCGGCCGTGCCGACCACCGCCCTTGCGGCCTTGCCCAGGGCGCTGATGGTTCCTTGTACGTTACTGATGACTCAAAAGGCACCATATACCGTATTGTCTACACTAAAAAGTAATTACCGCAATGAAGAAATATGTCACGGTCATCATCTTTATTTTTAGCTGTTTTCAGTTAATGGCCCAGGTTAAAACCAAAGCTAAACCCCGGCCTGCAGGAGCTTTAACTGCTTCAGTGGCCAGCGGCAAAAGCATCTATGTAAAATATTGTTTAACCTGCCACCAGGCCGATGGGGGCGGAGTGCCGAATATGAATCCCCCGTTAATTAAAACATCTTATGTGTTGGGCGATAAAACCCGCCTGATCAAAGTGGTGCTTAATGGGTTCTCAGAAAACGTTGATATTGATGGTGAATCATACTCCAATATCATGCCGGCACATGATTTTTTGAAAGACAAGGAAATTGCAGATGTGCTAACCTATGTCAGGAAAAGTTTTACCAATAAAGCGGGGTCAATTAGTACAGCACAGGTAAAAACAGTAAGGGCCGCTAACAAAAAGTAAATCACTATTTATAAAACAGATATCCAATTTAACAACTCAAATAATGAAATCATTTTTATACTTATTGCTGATCGGTTGCTCGACAACAGCATTTGGGCAGGCCACCAATACCGAAGATATAGTCCGTCGGGTTGCTGATAATGTAATTCAAAATACCTCCTTTAAGTTCATCAATACCAGCACCAACGAAAAATATGATTCGACCAAAGGTTTAGCTTCATCGCCTGACATTAAAGCCGATAGCAAGTACAATAAATGGGCTTATGTAAATGGTGTTTTAAGCATAGGTATGATACAAACGGCTGATGTACTTAACGATAAAAAATACTCAGATTATTCGCAACGCAATTTTGCTTTCATTTTTGATAACCTTAGTTATTTTGAAACCCTTCGCAAAGCCAAAGCGCCAAAGGTGGAGTATAACGCCGTATTTAATATCACCAATCTTGATGCCTGCGGGGCCATGTCGGCCGGGCTATTTGACGTGGATGCTCTGGCAAACAGAAAGGATTATAAGGCTTATTTAAGCAGGTCGGCCGATTATATTTTAACTAAACAAATGCGTCTGCCCGATGGCACACTTTCGCGCCCTACCCCACGAAACATGACCCTTTGGGCCGATGATATGTTTATGAGCATCCCGTTTTTAGCTCGCATGGGCAAACTTACCGGCGACAGCAAATATTTTGATGACGCTATAAAACAGGTAGAGAATTTCAACAAATATCTTTATGACCCCACTACAGGTCTTTTCTTCCATAATTATTATTCAGACGATCAAACCAATGGAGTTGGTCACTGGGGGCGCAGCAACGGCTGGATAGCCATGGCAACGGTTGAGTTGTTAAATAATTTGCAGGCAAACCATCCCAAACGCCCGGAACTGATCAAATTGCTGCTGAGACAAATTGTAGGTTACGCTCGCTACCAGGATCAGACCGGTTTATGGCACCAGCTGCTGGATAAACCAGATTCATACCTCGAAACATCAGTTACAGCCATGTTTACTTATGCCGTAGCTCGTGCAGTAAACCAGGGCTGGATCAATGAAAAATATATAGCCATTGCCCGCGAAGGATGGAAAGGATTGCTTACTAAAGTTACAACTAATGGCGAGTTGCAGGATGTTTGTATTGGTACCAACATGGATACTGATATTAAATTTTACTATACCCGGCCAACCGAACTAAATGATACGCATGGTATCGGTGCTTTTTTATTAGCCGGAACCGAAGTGCTTAAAGCAGAAAGGAAAAAATAACCATGTACAGGTCAGTTAGGTTATTGTTGGTTGTCATTTTTACCGTAGCATGTAATTTAAACTTATTTGCTGCCGATGTGGATATCACCGCTTATGGAGCTGTGGGCAATGGCACAACATTAAATACAGAGGCTATTCAAAAAGCGATTGACGCGTGTTATAAAAGTGGTGGCGGTAAGGTTATTATCCCTTCGGGGATATTTTTAACAGGCACTATCTCGCTGAATGACAACATTACCCTACAACTAAAAAAAGGTGCTGTTTTACTGGGCAGTACCGATGTTAACGATTATAAGAATCTGGATCCGTTTGTAGATGGACTTGGTATAAGCGTTGGCTGGGCGCTGGTGGTAGCTGTCGATAAAAAAAATATAAGCATTGAGGGCGAAGGCACAATTGACGGCCAGGGCTCAAAATTAAAAGCACAGCAAATATTAACGGATACCCGCCCCGAATCGCAGCGTTGGGGGCGGCGTCCGTTTTTATTGCGGGTTGTACGCTGCCAGAATGTTGCTGTAAACGGTGTTACCCTAAATTATGCTGCCGCCTGGACATCGCATTACTTTCAGTGCAGACAGGTAAATATTAAAAATGTAAAAATTGTAAGTAGGGGAGTAGCACATAATGATGGGATGGATATAGATGGTTGCCAGGATGTTACTATTAAAGATTGTGATGTGATAAGCGGTGATGACGCCTTGTGCTTTAAAACAACATCGAGCAAAATGGCCTGTAAAGATATCGTTGTTTCGGGCTTGCGGTTAAAAAGTGGGCAGGGCGCTATCAAGATCGGCACGGAATCCATGGCACCATTCCAGAACATCAAAATATCGCAATGTTATATTTACGATACAACCAATGGCGGCATCAAACTGCTTTCGGTTGATGGGGCAAATATCAGTAATATTCAAATTAGTGATATCACCATGGTCGAAGTAAAAACGCCAATCCTCATTCGTTTAGGTGCAAGGCTAAGTGTATTTCGCAAAGATCAGGATACACAACAACCTATCGGAACCCTGGAAAACGTGACCATCAAAAATGTAAAAGCAAAAGCGGCAGATAATGCGCAGCTCATGCCGCCATCGGGTATCCTGATAACAGGTATTCCTGGTCACGACATTAAAAACCTGACATTAGAAAACATAGAGATTAACCTGGCAGGCGGCGGCAGCAATGAAAATGCCCGGCAGGTCATACCCGAGGCCATTGATAAATACCCTGAAGTAAAAACATTTGGTCCACTGGTGCCGGCTTACGGCGTTTGGGCCAGGCATGTTGATGGATTAAAGCTCAATAATGTAAAATTTACCCTGAGCCATAATGATTTCAGACCCGCCTTTATCTGTGAGGATGGGAAAAATTTGGAGTTAAATAATTGGACAATTCCCGAAACCACCGGGGCCCAGGCTGTAATAAGATTAGAGAATGTTGCAGGGGCGCACATAAATAATAACACAGTTGCCGGTTCGGCCGATGCATTTGTGCGCGTTGAGGGCAGTACAAGCCGTGATGTGCATATCCTGAAAAATAAAATCCCCGGTATTCAAAAGAAGGTTGAACTATCTGCTGATCTGAAGGCCGGCACGGCTGTTTTGGATTAGAAGTAAAGAATTGATAATAAAATTGGAATGAAGGCAAATATTTACAAAATACTTTTAGGCTTGGTTTTTATGTTGCCGTACACGGTTTACGCCCAGCAGGTTGCATTACCACAGCAAACAGATCGCTGGGCAATTCAGCCCGACGGAAGTATTAAATGGACCATTAATGGTAGGCTGCCGCATACAGATCATATTGAAATGTCGGGCGAAAAAGTATCTGTCTGGGTTCAGTATGGCTTAGATAGCGCCGGCAGATCATCTATTTCCAGAACCGTGGTGTTTCCCACATTCAGGATGCTGCCCGATGGTACCCGTACCCATATTGATTATACTTTTCAGGATAGTGGGTTGCCCCGGTTTTACATTAATAACAGGCAGTTAAAAACTGATCTGGCCAGCGGGAAAAAGTCGGGTGATCTTTCGTATAATATCAAAAGTATAAGTCACAAAGGCATTATGCAGATCGAGGCTACAACGGGTAATCCCGCGCTGGTAAAAATTGACCGGAGTATTTTTCCATCGGTAAATAAACCTATGGTTATTGAAAAGTTTGTGTTCACCAATACCATGGATAAGCCAGTTAATATTTCTATGGAATACCTGCGGCATGAGGTTAGGACGGATAGCCTTAAAAGTAAAGTAAGGCCGCATTCTATCATCATGGGATCTGCGAATAGTGGCAGCCGGGTAGTACAACCCGGTGAGCATACCTCTTTTGCCGTTTACTATCTGGCAACAGATTTTCCCGCTCAGCCCATTACTGTTAATGCCGATGCGGAAGAAAAAGCCCGTGAAAACCGTATAAATACTATTTTATCACCACTGCAATTAAAAACCCCGGATACCTTATTGAATACTGAGTTTTCATTTGCCAAGATCCGCGGAACGGAGAGCATTTACAAAACTAAAGTAGGGTATTTGCATAGTCCCGGTGGTCTTGCTTATTATGCCGCCATTTGGGCAAATGACCAGGCAGAGTATACCAGCCCCTTCTTCGCGTTTTTGGGCGATAGTATTGGTAACCTATCAGCCATGAACTGCTACCACCTGTTTGCCAAATATATGAACCCGGAATACGAGCCCATCCCCAGCTCTATAGTAGCCGAAGGTGATGCGGTATGGAAAGGTGCCGGCGACCGGGGCGACCAGGCCATGATCGCCTACGGAGCTTCCAGGTATGCATTAGCTTATGGCCAACCTGATTCTGCAAAGAAATTGTGGCCGCTCATCACCTGGTGCTTGGAATATAGTCACCGGAAATTAAATGATCAGGGCGTAGTTAACTCAGATCATGATGAATTGGAGGGGCGCTTTCCATCGGGAAAAGCCAACCTGTCAACCAACAGCCTTTATTATGATGCGTTGATATCCGCGGCCTATCTTGGCAAACAATTACATCAGCCAAAAGCACAAACAGATGAGTATTTAAAGCAGGCGGCTATGCTAAAAAGCAATATCGAAAAATACTTTGGCGCAAATATAGAAGGTTTTGATACTTATAAATATTACGAAACCAATGATGTACTGCGCGCCTGGATCTGTCTGCCATTGACCGTGGGAATTTTTGACAGGAGCGAGGGGACGATCAACGCACTGTTTTCGCCCCGTTTATGGACGGCTGATGGATTAGCTACACAGGCCGGTAAGGAAACCTTTTGGGACCGGTCAACCCTGTATGCGCTTCGGGGTGTATTGCAGGCTGGCAAAACCGAAAAAGCAATGGATTATCTACGTTATTATTCGCGTAGAAGACTGTTGGGAGAGCATGTGCCATATCCTGTAGAAGCTTATCCTGAGGGTAACCAAAGGCATCTGTCTGCCGAGAGCGGACTTTACTGCAGAATATTTACTGAAGGACTGTTTGGTATACGGCCAACCGGTTTTAACGGTTTTAATTGCACGCCACGGTTACCAAAAGGTTGGAATGAAATGGCCTTAAATAATATCCACTCGTTCGGTCACATATTCGATCTTAAAATATCACGTCAAAGCAAGGAGAAATTAAATATTACCATAACCGAGGGCAGCAAAACAATTAAATACAAAATAAATGATGGTGCTACACAGGCAGTGTTGTTATAAACATCAAATGACTCAAATAAATGAACAAATTTTTTAGATATATCCTGCCTGTTTTAATGATGGTTGTTGCTCATAACAGCAACGCGCAAACACATCAACTGGAAAAGCTTTGGGAAACCGATACCGTTGTAAGAGTGCCTGAATCAGTTTTACCTGATGCTAAGAAAGGTATTCTATATGTATCCGAAATCGACGGAAACCCTAACGCTGTTGATGGTAAAGGTGGCGTTGCCAAAATTACGGTTGATGGAAAAATTATTAACCTGGATTTTACAACTGGTTTAAATGCACCTAAAGGGCTGGGACGCTTTGGGAATGAGTTGTATGCCGCTGATCTGTCGGAAGTGGCAGTTATTGATATCAATACAGGTAAAGTCAAAAACAAGATCGCTATTGACAGCGCCAAAGCTTTAAATGATATTACTGTTGATAATAAAGGGATTGTTTACGTATCAGACAGCAAAACCAAAAAGATACACCGTATTGAAAATGGCCGTGTAACCACATTTTTAACAAATATAGGTGGGGTAAACGGACTCAAAGCCGTCGGTAGAGATCTTTACATATTGGGTGGGCAAAAATTTATGAAGGCGGATAGCGAGGGTAAACTAACACAAATAGCCATGTTGAGTTGTGGTGGAGATGGTATTGAACCTGTTGGCAACGGCGACTTCCTGATCACCTGCTGGTCGGGGCATATATTTTATGTAACTGCCGATGGTAAAATAGAAACCCTGCTTGATATACAGGAGAAAAAAGTAAATACTGCCGATCTGGCCTATGATACCGGGAAACACATTTTGTATGTGCCCACCTTTTGGGGTAAAAAGGTAATGGCCTTTAAGTTAACAACAGTTAAATAGTATGAGGTTTTATAAAATAAGTTTTATCAAAAAATATTTAGTTTTTGCAKGTTTGATAAGCGCTGAACTTGTAACCGCACAAACACACGGTAATGATGCAAATTTAAAACTTTGGTACACCAAACCCGCTGCTGCCTGGGAAGAGGCGCTGCCTCTGGGTAATACCGCCACCGGGGCCATGGTATTTGGCGGGGTTAACCATGAACATTACCAGCTTAATGACCATAACCTGTGGTCGGGCTACCCCGAAGCCGGGAACAACCCACAGGCATTAGCGCATTTGCCCGAAGTGCGTAAAGCTTTGTTTGATAACGATTTTAATAAAGCTGCTGAAATATGGAAAAAGTATTTACAGGGGCCATACACAGCCAGATATCTGCCACTGGGCGATCTGCTGCTTCACTTTAATCTGAAGGATAGCATTCATTACTACCGCGACCTGAACTTAAACAACGCGGTTTCGACAGTGAGGTTTGAGGCTGGTGGGGTACATTATGTTCGCGAAACATTTATAAGCTATCCGGATAAGGTTATGCTGGTACGCATTACTGCCGATAAAAAAGGCGCCATTAATTTCACAGCGAATTTGCAAAGCAAGCTTCATTTTAGCGTGGCGGGTGATGGCAACAGTAAGCTAATCCTAAAGGGTAAAGCTCCAAGCTACGTGGCCAACCGGGAATACGAACCACGGCAGGTAATTTATGATGAGCCCAAAGGCGAGGGCATGAATTTCCAGATCAACCTTAAAATAAAGAATATCGGAGGACGAGTAAGTACTGCTAACAATGAACTACAGGTTAGCGGAGCAAATGAAGTTGTGCTTTACTTAACCGAGGCTACCAGTTTTAATGGGTTTGATAAATCACCAGGACTGCAGGGTAAAGATCCGGCGGTTGAGGCTAATGCCAGTTTGCTTGCGGCTTCGAAAAAAACGTATGAGCAACTCAAACAAAGGCACATTGCCGATTATCAACGTCTGTTTAAACGGGTTGATTTTAATTTGGGTGCTGATGCCGGTATGGTAAAACAACCAACTGATGAGCGGCTCAGGAATTTTAGTGTAGCCAATCCTGATAAGCAGTTGCAAACTTTATATTACCAGTTTGGGCGTTATTTGCTGATAGCCAGTTCAAGGCCGGGGAGTGCACCCGCCAATTTGCAGGGGATTTGGAATGATCAGGTGATACCCCCATGGGGCAGTAATTTCACCACGAATATCAATACCGAAATGAACTACTGGCTTGCCGAGAACACCAACCTTTCAGAGTGCCACCAGCCTTTATTTGATTTTCTGAAAGAGCTTGCCGTAAACGGCGCCGTTACCGCCAAAGTAAATTATAATATCAACGAAGGTTGGGTAGAACATCATAACAGCGATATCTGGGCCAAAACATCAACAGTAGGTGGTTTTGATCACGACCCTAAAAGTTCGGTAAGATGGTCGGCCTGGCCTATGGGAGGTGCCTGGATGAGCCTGCATTTATATGACCATTATCTTTTTACAGGCGATAAAGGATTTTTGAGTAAAACCGCCTATCCCATTATGAAAGGCGCTGCCCAGTTTATGCTGCACTGGCTGGTAACCGATCCTAAAACGGGTTACCTGGTAACAAATCCTTCCACCTCGCCAGAAAATACTATTAAAATCAGTGGTAAGGAATACCAGGTAAGCATGGCCTCCACCATGGATATGTCTATCATCCGTGAGCTGTTCCAGGATTGCATCAGCAGTGCAGGGATATTGGGTATAGATAAAGTCTTTGCCGCCCAGGTAAAAGCGGCTTACGATAAACTTTATCCCTTTCATATAGGTAAGCATGGGCAGTTGCAAGAGTGGTTCAACGATTGGGATGATCCTGCAGATACGCACCGGCATATCTCGCATTTGTTTAGCTTGTTCCCGGGCAGACAGATCTCTGTGTTTAATACGCCCGAGTTGGCAGCAGCTGCAAAACAATCCATGATATATAGGGGCGATGTAAGCACAGGTTGGTCAATGGCCTGGAAGGTAAACTGGTGGTCGCGCATGCACGATGGTAACCATGCCTACAAAATATTAGGTGCTGCATTTAATTATATGGACCCTTTACAAAAAAAAGAACAAATGAGCGGCGGCGGTACCTATCCCAATTTGTTTGATGCCCATCCGCCATTCCAGATCGATGGAAATTTTGGAGGAACTGCCGGTATGACCGAAATGCTGTTGCAAAGCCAGAACGGTGAAATAGAATTGTTACCCGCCCTGCCTGATGCCTGGGCCGATGGCAGTATCAAAGGCATCAAAGCCCGTGGAAATTTTGAGGTAGCTATTGACTGGAAAAAAGGAAAACTGAGCAAAGCGCTGATCAAATCGAACTTAGGCGGCAATTGCCGGTTACGGACACCAATACCCATTAAAGTGGTTGAGGTAAGCGGTAAAGCAGCTATCGGCACCAATAAAAATATTTTAAATACACCGCCCGTAACGCCAGTTTACCAAAAGGCAGATGATGCTAAACTGACGGATATATCCTTTAATAAAGGCTATGTAATTGACTTTGTTACCCAAAAGGGCAAAACCTATACTATTATACCTAAGTAACATGATGAAAAATTTAAAATGCTTTTTGCTGATTTGCTTGCTTTGGAGTTTCTCCTCAAGGCTATACGCGCAATCTATAATCTGGACAGAAGTAGAACCCGGAATATGGAAAGGCGTTATTGGTAAGCCCGAGGAATTTGATCTGCTGAAAACTGCAGGGGTACAGCCTTATCATGCCGGACTGCAGCAAATGCCAAAGGTTGGGTTCCCTTTGCCACAGCAGGAAATTACCGGTAGCGTACAGGGTGGTAAAACCTATCTGCGGTTTCCGTTAGAGAGAAAAGAGCAGTTATTTGGTTTCGGTTTAAATTTCCAGACCGTGTTTCAGCGCGGCAAAGTGCTTTCGCTGCATGTAGATAATTATGCAGGTAAAGATAATGGTCGTACCCATGCACCTACACCTTTTTATGTGTCATCAAATGGCTATGGCGTGTTTATCAATTCGGCCAGGTATATCAATGTATATGCCGGTACAGCGGTAAGGCGCGACAGTAAGATTGCCCCCGATGTAAAAGACAGGAATCTTGATAAAACATGGAGCTCGCACCCATACTCTGATGGTGTGGAAATGCTGGTACCTGCTGCCGGTGTGGAGATCTATGTATTTGCCGGCCCTACCACCTTAGATGCAGTAAGGCGTTATAATTTACTAAACGGCGGCGGCTGTTTGCCCCCGCGCTGGGGCCTGGGTTTTACCCAGCGTATGCAGCGGTTAACCGATGCGCAGGGCGTTGCAAATGAAGCAAAGTCATTTGAAGAAAAAGGATATCCGCTTGATTTTATTGGACTTGAGCCAGGTTGGCAAAGTAAATCATACCCATGTACTTTTGAGTGGGATGCAAGCCGGTTCCCTGATCCTAAAGGTTTGGTAAAGGACATGCTGAAAAAGAATATCAGGCTCAATTTGTGGACTAATCCTTATGTATCGCCCGAGGCGCCGGTTTATAAAAGTATTTTACCTTACAGTGGTTCGCATACCGTTTGGAATGGCATGGTACCTGATATCAGTATGCCTGAGGCCAGGAAAATATTTTTCGGCGAACTGGAAAAAGGCAAAATTGATATCGGTATCAGCGGCTATAAAATGGATGAGGTTGATGGCGGCGATAACTATTTATGGCCCGATGTGGCAACTTTTCCTTCAGGTCATGATGCCGAACAGATGCGCCAAACCTATGGCTTAATGATGCAGCGTTATACCAGCGAAATTTACCATGAGCGTAACCAGCGCACCTTTGGCCTCGTTCGTGCGTCAAACGGCGGTGGCTCATCATTCCCTTATGTAATTTATAACGACTATTATGATCACCGCGATTTTATAACAGCATTGGTAAACAGTGGTTTTGCCGGTGTGTTATGGACGCCGGAAGTGCGCTCCTCTAAAACAGCCGAGGAGTGGCTGCGCAGGTTTCAGTCGAACGTTTTTTCGCCTATGGCTATGATCAATGCCTGGGCCAGCGGTACCAAACCGTGGTCGTTTAACGAAGTTGCTGAACAAGTAAAAACAATGGCAAATCTGCGTATGCAAATGATGCCTTACTGGTATAGTGAATTTGCTAAATATCATTTTGAGGGTATCCCGCCTTTTAGGGCCATGTACCTGGAAGATGGCTTTGTTGGCGCGGAGGCCAAAAATGAGAGCAAAAAAGTAAATCTGGAAGAAAACCCTTATGAAGAGGCCATAACCAAAGAGGTTAAAGACCAGTACATGGCTGGTGAGTATTTATTGGTAGCCCCCGTATTTGCCGGGCAAACCAGCCGAAAAGTGATCTTACCAAAGGGTAAATGGTATGACTTTTATACCGGGAAGTATGCCGGTGATGGAGAAGTGATCAACGTTACACCAGGTTTGGATAAAATACCTGTTTATGTAAAAGACGGCGGTATTATACCCTTCATGCCGGTAATGCTGCATGCGCCCAAAGCAGGGCAGAAGGTTGACCTGGAGGTTAGATATTATGGTGATAAGCCAGGAACTTATTCCCTGTATGATGATGATGGTGAAACGTATAATTATGAAAAAGGTAATTATGCTTTCCGGCAGATCAAAGTGCAGAAAGTAAACGGAAAATTAAAGGGCACTATTGCACCTGCATTAAAGGGAAAACCGGATAATGTTGGTAAGGTAACCTTCAAAACCATGACCAATTAAATCTGAATTTAAGCTGTAACACTGATTATCGTCGTAAAGCCAGTTCTATCAAGCCTGCCAGAATGACTACTGGCAGGTTATATCCCTGGAATTCCTGCCTTAAAAGCTGCAAAGCTTTGCCTATATGTTTTTCTACGGTATTGACTGATATACTCATTTTTTCCGCAATTTCCTTGTAAGACAGATGCTCATAACGGCTTAAAGTAAAGGCATTCTTGCATTGCGGAGAAAGCCGGTTGACAGCTTGCTGCATTTTTTCCTCCATTTGGCGCACATACAATCCGTCGGTTAGCTTGTCAGCCACGTCATCCTTATGAAGCAGGGTAAATTCCTCAATATGCTTTGACTGTATGAACCGGGCACGTAATTCATGCAAAGCTTTATTACGAAGCATTGCATACAGCAAACTTGCCACTTCACCATCGGTATCCAATGTTTCACGTTTTTTCCAGATATCTACAAACACGTCCTGTACCAATTCAGTCACAACGTATTCGTCTTGCAATCTCTTGTAAGCATAAGTAGAAAGCGGCGTAAAATAACGAAAATACAAAGCCTCAAATGCTTTTTTATCTCCGCAATGCAAAGCAATAAGCAGTTCATGGTCACTGTATGTAGTTAATTTGGTCAAGAATATTGGCTTATCTGGTTAGATAGATGTTACGCAAAATAAATATTTTTCATGGAAATCATTAAAAAAAGTAAATAGATATGGCGGTAATAGTTATTTCATGCAATATGTTATTATATAGCCTGAGTTATGGTAGACGATTACCACATCAACCTAATAAAAAAATACCTGGAGGATAAATGCACACCCGCTGAAAAGCTGGAGGTAGAGGCATGGTTTGAACTTTACCGTGGTGGCGACCGCGAATTTTTTGATAACGACGAGAAGCTGATCAATCAAGCTATGATGAGATCGCTGGTTGACATTCATCAAAAAATAGATTCTTCACAAGCACCCGAGGATGAAGATAAAATAGTACACCTGAAACCTAAATTAAAACTTCGCTGGATAGCCATCGCCGCAACCGTTTTACTTTTTATAATGGCCGGTAGTTATTTTACTGTCCATAAAAAGGCAGTAGTACAACCGCTTGCCAAAAATCATTTGTTAAAAGGTGATACGCTGATCGGGAATAATAAAGCTATTCTTACCCTGGGTAATGGGAAAAGAATTGTGCTGGATGATGCTAAGGAGGGTCGGCTTGCGGTTCAGGGTAATGTAGCTATCACAAAAGCGACAGATGGCCGGGTTATTTATAATGCTACCGGCCAAACTTCAAAAGTGCCAATAAGTGGCGAAATAGCTTCTAATACTATAACCACCCCAAAAGGAGGGCAGTACCATATTGTATTACCTGACGGATCATCGGTTTGGCTCGATGCGGCTTCAAGTATAACCTATCCCCCCGAATTTACCGGCAATAAAAGACAGGTTCAGTTAATAGGTGAGGCTTATTTTGAAGTGTCGAAAGATCCCACAAAACCATTTTGTGTTAACGTGGATAACAAACAACAAATAGAAGTATTGGGAACCCATTTTAATGTTCAGGCATATCCCGATGACCGTGATATTAAAACAACATTACTGGAAGGGTCGGTAAAATTACTTTACAGAAATAAGCACGCGATTTTAAAACCCGGCCAAATGGCTGTTAATGATCCGGATAAGTCATTACTTATTAAACCTGCAGATATGTACGAAGTGATGGCATGGAAAAACAACATGTTTGTATTTAACAATGAAAATATAAAAAGCATCATGAAACGGCTTGCCAGGTGGTATGATGTGGATGTTGTTTTTGAGGGCAATATGGAAAAAGTGAATTTCTTTGGAAATTATTCACGATCCAAAAGCCTGGCAAACCTGCTTAAAAATATTGAATTAACAGAAAAAGTTCACTTTAAAATAGAAGGAAGGAGGGTTACCATTATAGCACAATAACACATACAGTTAATCCAAAAACCGGGAGTGTTTCGACCACCCCCGGCATGATTAGTAGATGGGAACTAATACGGATAACAAACCAATTGAGAAACGTCAACCAATATTATTAATCCTAAATCAAATGTATAAAATATTTACTGCACTTAAGTGCGGGAACATGACTCGCTGTACGCTAAAATTCCTGCTTACTATGAACCTTACTATTCTATTTCTGGCAGCTTTCTTTTTACAGGTAAATGCTGCGAGCTATGCTCAGGAGGTTAATCTCAGTGTTAAAAATGCTCCTATTCAGGAAGTATTTAATCAACTAACCAAACAAACGGGGTACAATTTTATTTGTGATGCTGATTTGATAAAAAAGGTAAAACCTATTACCATAAGCGTTACCAAAACATCCCTGAAAGATTTTCTTGGCTTGTGCTTTGTAAATCAGCCCGTTGATATACTTTTTAATAATGACAATACTGTAGTTATTAAAGAAAAAATCCGCACCAAAACGCAAAGCATTGAAAATATAAGTATAACTATCACGGGCAAGGTTACCGATAACAAGGGGCAAACACTGCCAGGCGTTACGGTAACTGAAAAAGGCGCTAACAATGCGGTTATTACCAGCATATCCGGCGATTATTCTATAAAAGTAGCTGGCCCTGGCGCATCACTAATATTTTCATTTCTGGGTTTTAACTCCCAGGAAGTAAAGGTTGGGGACAGAACAACTATCAACATCAAATTAACCGAGAAAACAAACGATTTAAGTGAAGTAGTAGTGATTGGGTATGGAAGCCGTAAAAAGGCCGACTTAACCGGTGCTATTGCTACCATTTCATCAGAAAATTTAAAGGAACGCGCGGTTGTTAACTTTGGCGAGGCGATGGCTGGCCAGCTGGCAGGCGTACAGGTTCAGCAAGTTAACGGAGCGCCGGGCGGCGAAGGGCTTGCTATAAGGGTAAGGGGCACCGGATCTATTACGCAATCTAATTCACCTTTGTATGTGGTTGATGGTTACCCTATGGAAGATGGGGCTTTCCAGCTCATCAACCCCGCGGACATTGAAAGCCTGCAAGTGTTGAAAGACGCATCATCAACTGCCATATATGGGTCCAGAGGGGCCAATGGCGTTGTAATCATCACTACAAAAAAGGGTAAGGTTGGTCAGGCTTCTATTAGCCTTAACGCTTTTAGGGGCTATCAGGACAGAACAAAAACTATCCCGGTTTTAAACAGGGATCAGTATGTACAATGGTTTATGGATGGGCGCAACCAGGCATGGTTGGATCAGCCTGTAATAAGCAGCGATCCTAATACCGGGCCGCATACCATTAATGACCCCAATAGCCGCCGGAATCTATATCCGAGCTCTGGTTCATTATATGTTATACCCGACGGAACTAATGGCTTTAAATACAATTTTTTAGATCCTAAGTCTGTGGCGCAAATGCCCGATAATAACTGGCAGGACCTGCTATTTCGCCTCGCAAAAATGGAACAATACGAAGTGTCAATAACCGGTGGTACCGAAAAAACCAAGTACGCCTTTTCCGGAAGTTTTATGAACCAGGATGGTATTATATTAAATACCGGTTATAAGCGATTTAACTTCCGAAATAATGTAGAATCGCAGGTAACCAACCGGTTAAAAGTAGGTTTAAACTTAAACGCCTACAGTTCCAATGGTAATGAACAGGTGAACGGTAAGTACTCACCGCTTCAGTTTGCACTGCAGCTTCCCCCAATATTTGATTTGCGTAACCCCGATGGCACGTACGGATCAATGGTACGTAACCCCGAGGTTTTTGCAGGCGATGTGGCCAACCCTATAGGCATAGCTGAGCAAGTGAACACCTACCGTAAAAAGTATGGCTGGTTAGGAACGCTTTATGGAGAGCTGGATCTGATAGATGGTCTTAAATACAGGATTAATATCAACGGAAGTATTCAGGATAATAATCTGCAAGATTATGAGCCCTCAAATGTAGATTTAGATGCATCCAAAGCCCCAAGACCAGCACGAGCTTATAACGAGCGTTATACCGATTATGATTGGGTAATAGAGCAAACGCTGTCTTATAATAAAACATTCGCTAAAAAACACGATCTGGTTTTGTTGGGCGGTTTTTCCAGCCAAAAGCATAGCCAGGATTATATGTATGGCGAGGCCCGTGGCTTCCCAAATGATAATATCCAAACTTTAAATGCCGGTAATATGTATCAGCTCAACAATTATAAAACAGAATATTCTATGATTTCGTATTTCGGCCGCGCTAATTATACCTATAACAACCGCTATCTTTTTACCGCTACTGTTCGTAGCGACGGATCATCCCGCTTTGGTGAAAATAAAAAATGGGGTGTATTTCCGTCGGTATCAGGCGCGTGGCGTGTTAGTCAGGAGGATTTCATGTCGGGTATCGCTGGTACGGTTAATGATTTAAAACTAAGGGCCAGTTACGGTATCGCCGGGAACAACCGCATTGGTAATTATTCGGCAATTGGTTTGCTCAATACAGGCTTTTATTCAACAGGCGGTGTTTTGCAAAGTACAGTAAACCCATCTACCGTACCTAATGATAATCTGGGATGGGAAAAAGTGCTACAAAGCAATTTTGGTTTTGACATGGGTTTGTTTAACGATCGTATCAGGCTGGAGGCCGATTATTATAGTAGTAAATCGATTGACCTATTGCTGAATGTGCCCGTACCTACCATAACCGGTTATACCAATCAAATTCAAAATATAGGTAAAGTACTGAATAAAGGTGTTGAGTTTTTATTAACTACCAGGAATTTAACCGGCGAGTTTAAATGGTCAAGCAATTTCAATATCGCGTTTAATAAAAATAAGGTATTGGAAGTGGGCCCCGGCGGACAGCCAATATATGCCAGTGCACCCAATGCAAATAACTCCTTTATAACCTTACCCGGACAACCTATAGCCAGTTTTTACGGCTATGTTTACCAGGGTGTATTTACAAGTCAGGCGGAACTGGATAAATACCCCCATTTGCCAGCAGATAAAGTTGGCGATGGCCGTTACCTGGATGTAAATGGAGATGGTAAACTTGATCAGACAGATAAAGCGCTTATTGGCAATAACCAGCCTAAATTTACAGGTGGTTTCAGCAATAGCTTTTCTTATAAGAATTTTAGCCTGTCCACACAGTTTTCCTTTTCTTATGGGGCGCATGCGTTCAGCTTTTTCAAACGTATGGTTGGCATTTATCATGGCGACAGAAACGCTTTGCTTGAACAGGTAGATCGCTGGCGGTCGGTGGATGATCCGGGCGATGGTATGCATTTCAGGGCAACCCGCAACCCAACAGGTTGGCAGCGTGATCCATCCTCTAACTGGGTAACTGATGCGTCATACTTGCGCCTTCGTAACGTTACGCTGGCATATGATTTTACAAAAAGCGCGATAAAATCCCTGAAAATAAATGGACTGCGCGTGTATTTAACGGGCCAGAATTTATTTACCTGGACAAAATATCCAGGCTATGATCCGGAAACAAGCAGCGAGGGTACCGGGCTTACCCGCGGAGGTGATTATCTGGGATATCCTGCAGCCCGCAGTCTGATTTTAGGTTTAAATCTCACTTTCTAATTAATGATTTAAGAAGATGAAAAAATTAATAATAGCCACATTTAGCTTATTGCTGCTGTTTTCATGTAAAAAAGATTTTATTGATTTAAATCCGCCGTCTAATCTGAACTCTTCGACCTTTTACAAAACGGAAAGTGATATGAACCAGGCTGTACTTTCGGCCTATGCCGGTTTGCTTGATGAATATAGGAATCCATTTATCAGGCTTGGCGAAATACGCTCCGATAATACTACTTATTCCTGGCTGGCCGGTAACCCTGCCGACGATAATGGTATAGATGTATTTGCCTCGCCGCTTTTACCCGAAAATGGATATCCTAATAATTGCTGGAATTTGGGTTACAATGTTATTCTGCGGTGTAACATCGTTACCAGTCGTATCGGTAATGTTACATTTAAAGACGAAAAATTGAAGAATCAATATACTGCGGAAGCAAGGTTTGTACGGGCTTTAATGTATTTTTGGTTGAACAGGGTTTTCGGCGGTTATGCGCTTAATAATGAGTTATTAGGAGTTATTAATGTTGATAAGGAAATTACACCTGCCGAAGCTTATAAATTAAACCGGTCGTCCTTGCAAAGCACTTATGATTTAATTGTGGGCGATCTTAAATATGCAGAGGAGAATTTGCCCGCTTCCTATTCCGGAAACAGTATAGGCCGCGTTACCAAATGGGGTGCTAAAGGCTTGCTAAGTAAAGTATATATGACAATGGCTGGTTACCCGCTAAATAAAGGTGCAGAATACTATAACCTTGCCATTCAAAAGGCCGAAGAGGTTATTAATACCTCGGGAGCGACTTTAGTGCCCAGTTATGCCGATCTGTTTGATGTTGGCAAAAAGAACAGCAGCGAGTCGTTATTTGAAATTCAGTTCCAGAAAGGCAGCCCAAATGGGGCTACGGGAAGTCCGTGGAACAATGACTTTGCCCCGCGTTTTTCAGATAAGGAAGTAGTACTGGTAGGCGACAAAGGCGGCGTAAACTCTCCAACAGGTGATATGTCACGTGCCTATGAAACGGGAGATCCCCGGAAATATGTATCAATGCGCGACAGTTGGATCAGTTCAAAAAACGGGACTGTGCAAAATGAAAGATATGTGCGTAAATATTATGATGTGTCAACCTCAGGCAGTGATAACGGTAATAACTGGATTGAACTAAGGCTTGCTGATGTTTACCTTTTAGATGCCGAAGCATTGGTACGCACCGGCGGAGATAAAAACAAGGCGATATCATACGTAAACAAAATAAGGCAGCGGGCAAGAAATACAAAGGGCGATCCCTCAATTACACCACCGGTCGGTTTGCTGAAAGACTACACCTTAGCCGATTTTGCCAATGATAACGCGCTGTTGCTGGCGATAGAAAAAGAGCGCCGCGTTGAGCTGGCTTTTGAAAACCATCGCTGGTTTGACCTCGTTAGAACAGGCCGGGCCAAAGATGTGATGATTGCCGAGCAGGCGGCCGATGGTTTTGCCCCATTTACCTGGAGCGACAATATGTTAGCTTATCCTATTCCAACACCCGTAATGCAATCCAATCCGGGTAAGATCATTCAAAACAGAGGGTACACACAATTTTAAAAAACTTAAAAATATAAAGTCATGAATATGAAAAAACACATTTTGCTTTTAACAGTGGGCTTTTTTTGCTGTATTATTTCAGTAAAAGCACAATTGCCATCGCTTACTAAAAAAGAAATTAAAAATGGATGGACCTTATTATTTGATGGGAAAACATTTGATGGTTGGCAAAAGGCAAATGGCACACCATTTACAGGGAAAGGTTGGAAAATAGAAAATGGAGTGATCAGCGTTAACCCGGCGGACGGGCGCGGCGGTGATATTGTGACCACAAAAGAGTTTTCTGATTTTGAATTTTCTCTTGATTTTAAGCTGGAAAAGGGAACCAACAGCGGGGTTAAATATTGTTTGATTAAAAATACCTCTTTGGGGTGCGAATACCAGATTATTGATGATGCCCATCATCCTGATGCAAAGCTGGGTATAAATGGCAACCGTCGTCTTGCGGCATTATATGATATTATGCCACCTGATACCACAGCCAAAAAAGCTAAACCATTGGGAGAATGGAATAACATCCGTATTATTTCAAAAGGCAAACATGTTGAGCATTGGCTTAACGGCAGGAAAGTTTTAGAGTACGAGCGCGGGAGTGAAGCGTTTAAAGCCCATATAGCCGAGAGTAAATTTAAAAATGAAAAGGGTTTTGCCGAAGCAGCGCAATCGCCTATTCTTTTACAGGAACATGAAGACGTGATTCATTTTAGAAATATAAAGATCAGGATACTTTAAGTTAACAAAATTCATAGTTGTATCAATGAGTGCCGGCCATAACCGCATCATCATTTAATTTTATGTTTCAATTATAAACAATGGAAAAAAGACGCGAATTCATCAAAAAAATGGCTGTTACAACAGCCGGCCTTGCCATTGGTGGCAAAGCATTTAGCTTTACTGCCAAAAGCTATAAAAGAATTATTGGGGCTAATGACAGGATACATGTAGCCATTATAGGCCTTAACGGGCGTGGCAGCAGCATGGCTGGTACCTTTGCCCGTCAAAAAAACCTGGAAATAGGTACCGTTTGTGATGTAGATTCAAGGACGATACCTAAAATTCAACAAAAAGTAACAGCAGCGGGCCAGGTAACCGCCCCAAAAGGTGAGAAAGATTGCCGTAAAGTATTACAGGATAAAAACATTGATGCCATTTATATAGCTACTCCTGATCACTGGCATGCACCGTTAACCATTATGGGTTGCCAGGCTGGCAAGCACGTATATGTTGAAAAACCGGTAAGCCATAACCCTCATGAGGGGGAGTTGGCTGTAGCCGCGGCCCGCAAGTATGACCGGATAGTGCAAATGGGGGCACAGCGTCGCTCATCGCCTGCCATGATACAGTGTATAGAAGAATTACATGGTGGTGTTATTGGCCGGGTTTATCTGGCTAAGGCATGGTACACCAATAACCGTAAAGCTAACTACCTGAAACCCGGTACTGTGCCCGACTGGCTGGATTATGATCTGTGGCAGGGGCCAGCTCCGCGTACGCCATACCAGGATGGACTGATTCATTACAACTGGCACTGGTTCTGGAGCTGGGGAACCGGTGAAGCTTTAAACAATGGAACACATGAAGTTGATGTAGCCCGCTGGGGATTAGGTGTTGAATTTCCGACCCGGGTAAGTTCGGTAGGAGGCAGGTACCAATTTAAGGACGACTGGCAAACACCAGATACCCAAATTGTTGCAATGGATTATCCGGGCAGGGTATCACTGATGTGGGAGAACAGAAGCTCAAACGGCAGGAAGATAGAAGGTGCTGACCGCGGTGTAATATTTTATGGTGAAAATGGCAGCGTGGATACAGACGGCGAGGACTATACTATATATGACCTGAGTGGCAAACTAGTAAAACAGGTAAAATCAACCGCCCCGCAAAGTGCAGTTGAGGGTAGGAACACCGCCAGCCCAAGCCTGGGTATGGATAGCCTTCACGTGGCTAACTTTCTGGACGCTATCCGTAATAACCGTCGCCCTAATTGTGATGTGGAGTTAGGCTACAGGAGTGTGATGGCTATGCAGCTGGGTAATATTTCCTGGCGTGTGGGCCGTGATCTTCATCTTGATCCTAAAAATGGTCATATTTTAAATGATCCTGAGGCACAAAAATTATGGAGTCGTACCTATGAGCCAGGCTGGGAGCCTAAAGTGTAATTGCAATTATAAACCGTAAGTAAATTACAAATTAGTTTAAAAATTATTATGAAAAGAAGAGACTTAAGCCTCATAATCATCACTGCATTGGTGATGTGTATCCCTATAGGTATTCTGGCCCATAAAATTAATGACCAGCCTACATTGCCGGCTGCCGCCTATAACTGGAAGGATATTAAAGTAATACCAACTCCAAAGGGCGAAAGGAGGGAAGTATTCAATTCGCCTACAGAAACCCTTGACCAGCTGGAACTTCATATTACCACCCTGAACCCCGGAGATTCTTCACATGCTCCTCACCAGCACCCCAATGAGGAACTGATTATTATTAAGGAGGGCAATGTGAGCGCTATGGTTGCCGGCAAATGGCAGCAAATTGGTCCAGGATCCGTAGTTTATGAAGCCGCAAACAGTTTGCATGCCATTAAAAATACAGGCAGCACCCGCACTACCTATTATGCTCTGCAATGGAAGACGGCTAAAACGGGGAAAACAGTTAAAGTCAATTGATGATATTAAAGATGTATGGAGAGCAAACTTAAAAACTGGTTTAATTTATGAAGAAAGAGGGATGATCAAACGATCATCCCTCTTCATTTTGAGTCGGGGAGATTGAATGCGTTATACCTAATTTACCTGACATATGATTATACTTCTCGCCAACACTTCTTCATCTGCACCGCTAACGTTCTGGTTAAATTAACAATTTTGTAACATTTTGAAATTCAGTATTTTATTTTATAATTATTCTCTTTATATTGTATTCGTTTAAGTTATAAATGAACAACAAAATACTTTGCTTTTAACTCCATCTGCCAGGATTTATGATTAATAATAAAGGCGCTTGGGTTTATATTATCCGGTATATAACATTAAACAAGTAATACAGCTTATAAACCTAAATTAATTAATCATGGAATTAAAAGTAACCCGTTCTGTCTTCACCAACACTACCACCCTTGGCAAATTGTATGTTGATGATGACTTTTATGCTTTTACCTGTGAGGATGTTGTTCGGGATCTGACAGATGGCTGCTCGGCCAAGGTTCAGAACGAAACCGCTATAAACTATGGCAAGTATAAAGTCATAGTTAACTACAGCAATCATTTTAAAAAAGAACTCGCCTTACTGCTGGATGTTGATTGTTTTGAAGGCATTCGCATACATGGTGGCAATACCAATAAAGATTCAGAAGGTTGCATTTTGATTGGTGCAGAAGGAGATATGCAAACCAGTATATGGAATTGTGCCGAAAAAGTAGCGCAGCTAACCGCAATGATCAAGGCCAAACAAGTGCAGGAAGATGTATGGATAATGATTGAGAAGGGATAACAGGTTCTTAATCTGTATTTTAAGTTGACAGTGCAGGTTGTCAATTATTCTTTCTGATAAAAATGCAAACACCTGACATGTGGGTTTTAGAAGCGGCTAAAAATTGGTTTTAAAATGTATATGCTTTTTGGGGCAACCGATAACTTTCTACATTTCCTTTCATCATGATACATTATTTGATATTTCAATATGTTCAGCAAACTTTTTTCATTTAGCCGTAATCAGGGAGTAGTGTTGGTCACTGTACTGTTTCTGCTCGCGATAGGATCTGTTTATTTTTTAAAATATATTCCTGATCGTCAGCGTGAATTAGAAGAAAAGCAATTCAGGGGCCTTCAAAATATTGAAAATAATATATCGCGAAAAATAGATAATTCATTGGCTTTGTTAAAAACGCTCGTTGATGCTTATACCAAAAATGCCAGCGATTATGACAGTGTTTCTGTCAGGAAATACATCACAGACTATCCCACGCAAAATTTTATAATCAGTATAGATACCCCGCCCGCAAGTAAACTGGCTACAATTACCAGTAAAGCTATTGACACCTCTTCAGTTGAATTTAACAATACGCAACTCATTGTACGCTTAACAAAAGGGAAAACACGTGTTAATATTACTTATACATTGAAACAATTTATAGCGCCCCTGCTTTCAAAAGATGTATTTAGCGAGTACATAATTTTTAATGATAAAAAGGTCATTCATCAAACTTTCCCAAGTGGTATAACAGCTATAATTACCGATTCATTAAAAAATGAAAAAAACGGACTTGCAAAATGGCAAATTAAAGATGTCACAATAAGTGGTACGGCTTACAAGCTTTTTACTCAGCAACTGAACTTAAATACCACGACAGCGATTACCATAGCCGGCTTGTTAACTAAAGAAAGGTATGATGCCGAGAAGAATAAACTCCCCGAACGTGCAGTGCTTTTTTTGCTAATGATGGCTATTGCTGGCATACTTGCCCTTCCATGGATAAAGCTATACCAGATAGGAAACAAAGACAGGCTTACCTGGGCCGATGGTTTATTTTCATTTGCTGTGTCGATGCTGTTAATGTCCATACTTTTTTTTGCTTTTTTTTCCTACAACGCAAGCTGGCAGCCAGGAGTTGCAGCTACAGAAAAATCTACTAAAGCGTTATCCAATAAAATAAAAAAAGCATTTTATTCAGAGCTGACAAATACTTATCAAATACTGGATTGTGCTGATAATGTTATCAACGGAATGGCTCCGGTTAAACAAAACTCAAAAGAAGTAAAGGACCGCTATTCGGAACAGTTGAAGGAACTTACCAAAAACATAAGTGTAAACCAGATTTTTCAATTAGATAAAAATGGGATAGAAATATATAACTGGTCGCCAACTACAGATTCTCCACCTTCCGGAGATTTTTCTAACAGGGCTTATTACCTTAATTTAAGAGATAATAAATCCTTTTATTTAAAAGATTCAGTCCAAAAAAAATTCTCTCTGGAACAGGTCATTTCCTGGACTTCCGGTTCTTTTACTACCGTTTTATCAAAAAGGTCGTCGTTTAATAAAGTCAATCCTTATATAGCTATAGCATTTAACTTAAAATGCCTTAACTATCCGATAATGCCGCCCGGGTTTCTTTATGCAATCATTAATCAACAAGGATTAACTTTATACCATTCTAATGTTTCAAAACAACTGAATGAGAACCTGCTCAGTGAATTTTCTGAGCATAGATCGCTCAGGGCTGCCATTGAAGCCCGTAGTGATATTTTTTTCACAACCAGGTATGGGGGGAAGGAATATAATGCCATTGTAAGCCCTATTAGTGGCTTACCTTATTATATGGTTGTCCTGGAAGATCGCGCTTATACCAACATTCGCGATATTAATAATTTTTGTTTTAGCTTTTTTATGCTTTTTGGGTTCTTTTTTATCCTTGCTGCAGAATTACTGGTTGTATTTATAGTGTCCTACAGAAAGATCTACTATAACAAGCATTATTTTGATATCTCCTGGATAGGGCCAAACCAACGCTTTCACAAACAATACAATATTGCTGTAGCGGGCAATATTGTAGCGATTATTCTGCTGATCTGTATATACCATTACACTACATTTTTGCAATACGTGTTTATTTTGTTGATCGCTGCTACTATGATCATCTATTTTCTCAACTACCTTTGTAAAAAGGTATATTATGAGGAGGATGAGCCTGTTTTATTGAAGCTTAAAGAAAATGCTTTAATCTCGTTGCGGATCATTATTATTATACTCAATGTATTTGCCGCTCACTTAACGGCCTACACCCCTGTTTTAATCTTCCAGCTTATTTTTATCGTTCTATTGGCAGCGGTTAAGAAGTTTTATGAATTGGCAGAAAACAAAGGCTGGATTAAAAAAGCTACTTCCTGGGATTTTAGCGTTAGCTTTTCACTAATGACTTTTACACGCCTGATTATCACCAGCGGGTTGCCGGTAGTTTCATTCTATATCGCCACATCAACATATGAGGTAAAATTACTAACCCGCTACAGGCATACGGAATTTGTGAAAAGCATACAAAGGGACACTGATCTAACCCTGGATAACCTAAAGTACGACAAAATTTATGCCGATAGCGTTTGGGTTAAAACCGAAATGCTGCGGCAGGAAAATCCCAAACCTCCCCGTGATGCAGATGATGTTATTACCAGTGCGCTATTTAAGCGACTGATGATTGATAATGACGAACTTATACCTGAAATCAAGGAACTGGATCACAACGCGGTTGATAGTTCGTGGATATATAGCAGCTTGTTTAGGTCAGGCCGTGGAATATCATACTATCATGTTCAAAAGAATAAATACTTTCACGTCGAATCTGAACATCTCAAATATAGACTCCCGAATCCATTGGACAGGGTAGACTGGTTTAACGGAATGGTTTATTGGATAGGCTTTTTAGGATTTCTTGGCGGGTTTTGGTATGTGCTTCACCATATTTTGAGGAAGCTATTTGCATTAAACCTTACCTCTGAGGCTTACTGGGATGAAATCGATACCCTCTTGCTTACCAAAGATGAACTTAACTCGTTGGTATTCCTGATCGGGTCTCCGGGTTCAGGTAAATTGAAAAAGGTAAAAACCCTGATTGAAAAACCAGGTATAAATGGCAAAGATGGAAAGCCGGTTATTTATGATGAAGCCAAGCCTGATTTAAATACCTTTTTTGTTGCAGATATGATCCTGATTCCAAACGATGGGGATACTGATGAGGCAAAAAACGGTTGGAAGAAAATTATAGAGGAAATAGATAATGAAAAGTATAAATTAATCATTGTAAATCATTTTGAATATGATATTAAAAACACCGCGAGCAATAGCATAAAACTAAATTTTCTTGAGTCGCTGTTACAAAAAAATAGATGCAAGCTCCTGGTTATCTCTACGGTTCACCCTGTAAATTTTCTGGATTCACTTAATCAGCAGGAAGATGATAAACCCGAAGGCCAAAGGCAGCCCGAGCACGATTTGGAAAGGTGGCATGTACTTTTGGGCCATTTCAGCATAGCAATTGAACGATTGAAAAACTGTGATATATCGTTTGATAAGGATACCCCTCAATGGAAGAGAATCCTACTATATGAAACCCGCAACAGTCATTTTCTGCAAAGGCTTCGGGAGCCGGTACTTACTACCCTGGAAAATAAGGCAAAGGAAAACAAGGCAAAAAAAATATCCGGAAAAATTGATGGTGATTCGTTGTCAGCTAAATTGGGTATCACGYCGCATTACTTTTATATGTACATGTGGCAATCTTTAACAAAAGAAGAAAAATTCCTACTTTATGACCTCGCAGAAGATGGCCTCGTAAACCCCTACGATGATTATAACCTCACTTTATTAATCAGTAAGGGATTAATCATAAGAGAAGACAACATATTGAAGATCTTTAACCATGAGTTCCGGAATTTTATCCTTACAGCCATAGGCCATGCAGAGGCTATGCAAATTCAGGAACAAATTAAAGATACAGGTAACTGGAGTAAGCTTAAAACACCGCTGTTGTTGCTCATAGCGGCAGTTTTAGTTTTTCTGTTTACATCACAAAAGGAAACATACTCCACGTTATTTAAG
>NZ_JBFUJG010000045.1:0-39520 GCF_056401495.1 Mucilaginibacter sp. P4_E8 | reverse complement strand
TGCCTACCTGGGGCATAACAGAAACATAGCCATAATCGCCCATCCAAACGGTGGGCTGGTGGGTGGCGGTAAGTCCGATAACTGAATTATCTTCATACTGGTAAACCATGTAGCTCATTTTGTTTTCGCGGGTTTGCGCAACAAAGTTGGTCATGGCAAACGGTACATTTACACATGGCATAGTACCGCCGCCGCCATTGCCCTCCAACAAACCCTTGCCAAAGCCTTTAATAGCGGTGCCTATGATCGGGTTTACATAATCAACTTCGTCAAGTTGTTTTTTCGAGGCGGCATTTTGAGCATTGCCGTTTCCATAAAAAAAGGTCAGTAATCCTAACAGATAAATACTGCGTTTAAATTGCATGCAAATCATAAATGGTATTTCAATAAGATCATTATTTATCAGGCCTGCATTTCATGTTGTCTGCCCTTTGAGCAGTATTACCATGACCATTAAAAGAAAATATAATTGGTGAATATCTCCTGCAATGAGGCTCTGACAAATCTCTTATTTTTAAGATCATATTCAACAAAAACATTTTCTTTTTTTACTTAATCGATTACCTGTTTTTTTGCATAGGTTAGTTTTCCTTCGCTGGCAGTGTTTAATGCCATCTTATTGTCAAAACGATCAGCTAATTCAATAATTAATATTAATTCTATGGAATTAGTAGAATTATTTACATATTTGCATCAGAAAACGTTCTTTATTTCATTTTTGATTATCCAGAAAGACTGAGGGAAAGGCCCTGTGATGTCTTAGCAACCTGTACACATTGTTATAAAGGTGCTAATTCCTATCTGCCATAAAAAAGCAGAAAAGATAATGATACTACACTAATTGCAGCTATAAGCTGTTCATATTACCCTCCCTGTATTTCTGTTTAATTACATCCGTTAACATTTTTATTAACCTGCTTAATTATAGCTGATGCTATTAAATATCATGAACAGAAAACTTTTACTAATAATTTGCTTATTAACATTCACCTGTGCTGCTACATATGCAACCACTTCTGCTGATACAGCCCAAACTGACCGGGGGTATATTGTTAAAGTGGGCGATCAGGCGCCTGACGATTTTGAACTTGTATTAACTGATGGTACCAAAACATCATTAAAACAATTACGCGGCAAAGTAGTAATACTTCAATTTACTGCCAGCTGGTGCAGTGTATGCCGTGAAGAAATGCCCCATTTACAAAAAGATGTATGGGAAGCCTATAAAAATAAAGGCCTGGTACTTATTGGGGTCGACCGGGACGAACCTATTAAAAAGGTACAAAAATTCCATCAGGATATGAAGATCACTTATAATCTTGCACTTGACCCTCAGGCAAATATTTTCGGCAGGTTTGCTAATAAAAAAAGTGGTGTTACCCGTAACGTAGTGATTAACAGGGATGGCCGCATCGTATACCTCACACGGTTGTATGATCCACAGGAATTTGCATCAATGGTTAAAGTTATTGATGCTCTTGTAAACAATAAAAACGCATCGGCAAACTAAAAAACAAATAAAACAGCGCTTGGCTATGCCTTATATTCTTGCTTATAGCGGTATAAACAGTAACAACGCAATTAATAACAATCTACACTAATTATAATATCAGTACATGGAAACACAAAGTACAATTCTTAACACAAACTATCTTAACATTAATCATTCTACAAAGTTTACCACCTTTAATACCCTGATTGCCTGTATGCAAAACATGCATTGTTGCTGTTAAAAAACCTTTGTTTAAGCCGTTTCAATACTTGCATTTGACACCTTAAACAACACCCAACAATCAAAGCCTTTACAACTTTTAGAAGACAATATAAGCAGCTKGATATAATTTACTATTCATAACTACTATTAACTGATCGTCTTTAAATACTGTATCTGGTATCATTAATCATTTCACGATCTATTACCATGCTTAAAAATTACAAATTGTTATTGGCAATACTATTGCCCTTTATTTTCATCCAAACAGTTGCTGCGCAAACTGTTAAAATAAGCGGAGTGGTGACCGCCAAGTCTGACGGACTGCCATTACCCGGTGTAAGTGTTTCTATCAAAGGAACCACCACGGGAGCTCAAACCAATAATGAGGGCAAGTTTACCTTAAACGCCAAAGTGAACGATGTGTTAAGAATTACTTACATTGGCTTTACCCCTAAAGAAATACCAATTACGCAAAATGAAACGGCCCTTCAAATAACGCTCGACGAGCTGGCGAACTCTTTAAACGAGGTGGTTATCACGGCGTTGAATATATCAAAAGATAAAAAGTCATTGGGTTACTCTGTACAGGGATTAAAATCAAAAGACATATCTGAGGCTAAAGAAACCAACCTGGTAAATGCACTGGCCGGAAAAATTGCCGGTGTAAATATCACCAGCAGCCAGGGCGACATGGGCTCGTCACGCATTGTTATCCGTGGCGAAACCTCTATTGCTAATAACAATCAACCCTTATTTGTGATTGATGGTTTGCCTGTTGATAATACCCAACAACTGGGTGTTGGGGGCTCAAGGGATTTTGCCAACCCGATATCTGATATCAATTCTGAAGATATAGAATCAATATCGGTACTTAAAGGCCCCAATGCAGCCGCGCTTTACGGTTCTCGTGCTGCCAACGGTGTTATATTAATAAAAACCAAAACCGGAAAAGGTGTTAAAGGCATTGGTGTTACCATCAATTCAAACACATCATTTTCCAGCTTATTGATCCTGCCAGATTATCAAAATCAATACGGACAAGGTTCAAACGGCCAATTCAGCTATATTGATGGCAAAGGCGGTGGTGTTAATGATGGTGTGGATGAAAGCTGGGGTCCGGCATTGGACGGTGCCCTTATTCCGCAGTTTAATTCAAATGGAAAACCTGTGCCATTTGTAGCACATCCTGATAATGTCCGCAGTTTCTTTAAAACAGGTGTAACTTTAAATAACGGCGTATCGCTGGCCAGTTCGGGCGATAAATACGATTTCCGCCTGTCATACAACAACCTGCATCAAACCGGGGTTATCCCAAATACCTCACAGGGGCGCAATTCATTTTTATTAAACGCAAGCTATAAAATAACGCCGAAGCTAACCTTAACCACTATTGCCAATTATATTAAAGACGATGCCGGTAATTTACCGGGAGCAGGCGGCAGACGGGCTACCAGCACCATGCTGCAATTTACCTGGTTTGGCCGACAAGTTGACGTGAGCCAGTTAAAAAACTACCGCGATGCTAACGGGAATACCTTTAACTGGAACAATAGTTATTATAGCAATCCTTATTTTACGGCTTATGAAAATACTGTTGGCCAAACCCGCAACCGTTTTATAGGCAGTGCCGAACTGAATTATAAAATTATCGACGGGTTATCTGCAAACTTCCGTACCGGTACCGATTATTATAACGACCGCCGCAAGATCAAAATAGCATATGGCACCAATGGTACCCCCTTTGGCTCGTACGAAGAAGATGCCTATGATTTTACCGAAACCAACACCGAGGGCAGGCTGCAGTACACCAAAAAGTTAAATGATGATTTTTCTATTGATGCATTTATAGGTGGTAACATTCAAGTAAACACATCGGAAAACCATGATCAAAAGGCTCCCAAACTGGCAGTAAGTGGATTGTACACTTTGAGTAACTCCCGTGATCCGCTGATTTCATCAAATGCTTTTTATAAATATAAAACATACAGTTATTTTGCTTCCGGCCAAATCGGGTTCAGGAATTATGCTTTTATCAACGTTACAGCCCGTAACGACTGGTCATCTACACTTCCAAAAGAAAACCTGTCTTATTTTTACCCATCTGTAAATGGTAGTTTGGTACTATCCGAAGCATTGGATATTAAAAGTGATATTTTGAGTTATGCCAAACTTCGCGGTGGTTGGTCAAAAGTAGGTAAAGCTACAGATCCGTATCAGTTAATTAATGTTTATGATTTCACTGCACCTTTCGGTACCAACCCGCAGCAAAACGCCAATAGTGTAGATCTGAACCCTAATCTAAAACCAGAAACAACTACCTCGGCAGAAGCAGGTTTTGAACTGGGCTTTTTTAATGACAGGATTCGTTTGGATGCGAGTGTTTATAACACAAATAGCATTAACCAGATACTGAAAGTTAATGTAAGCCAATCTACAGGATATAACCAAAAACTGATCAATGGTGGCACCATTAATAATAAAGGTTTAGAAGTTCAGTTGGGTTTAACACCTGTAAAACTTAAAGATTTTAGCTGGGACGTAAACGTAAACTATTCGCGTAATAAGAGCAAGGTGGTTTCTTTGGATAAAGAAAACAGGCTGCAAAGCTACATATTAGGATCTGACGGTACCGTACAGGTACTGGCCGCTGTGGGGCAACCTTATGGAGCTATCTATGGTAATGCATTTCAACGTAATGCCAGTGGCCAGGTTATTGTAGCCGACGATGGAACACCGGTTATCGATCCTACCCAAAAATACCTGGGTAAGTTTACACCAAACTGGTTAGGCAGTATCAATAACAGTTTTACGTATAAAGGAATAAACCTAAGCGTATTAGTTGATGCACACATAGGTGGTTCCATTTACTCTGGCACCAACAGCACCGGTACTTATACGGGCGTACTGGCTTCAACTTTACCGGGACGTGGCGCAGCCAATGGAGGTTTAAGTTACTCTGATGGTCAAACCACTTTCCATGATGGTATTATTTTTAACGGTGTAAAAGCCGATGGCAGCAAAAACACTACCATTTTATCGGCACAGGCTTATTATAAAGCATTAACCAATGCCGATGAACCATTTGTTTATAGTGCATCATACATCAAATTAAGGGAAGTAAAACTTGGCTATACCATACCGCAAAAATGGGCAAAAAGTATTGGTTTCCAGGCGGCATCATTTGCTGTTGTAGGTCGTAATCTATGGATCATTCACAAAAACGCGCCTAATATTGACCCTGAAACAGCTTTTAACACAGGTAACGGACAAGGTTTAGAGGACTTAACCCTGCCTACTGTACGCAACATTGGTTTTAACATTAACCTTAAATTCTAACAATCATGAAACTTAAATATATATCCATCTTACTATCAGGGGCTTTGCTGCTATCATTAGCATCGTGCAAAAAGGAATTGTCCGATATTAATCAAAACCCTAACGCTACTCAAAATCCGCAGCCCGATTACCTGCTTACCGGTGCTACTAAAAACATATCTGATACTTACTGGGGCACATCAAATAACATGGATGCAAGCCTCCTTTTTGTACAGTATTGGGCAAAAATACAGTACACTGATCCCGACAGGTATATCTATACAAATACGTCATTTCAAGACTTATGGACTATAGGTTATTCTAAAGGTGTCACCAATCTGAATAAAATTATTGAGCTGGCCGATGCGCAAGCCAACCCTAACTACAAGGGTGTGGCATTGGTTTTACGTTCATGGGTATTTACTTTACTTACTGATCAGTACGGTGATATACCTTATAAACAAGCAATTAATATCGATCAATACCTAACACCGGCCTATGACGCGCAAAAAGATGTTTACTTCGCTCTTCTTGATGATTTGAAAACAGCTCAGGCATCGCTCAATCCATCAGGCAAAGCTATTTTGGGTGACGTTATTTATGGAAATAATGTTGCATCATGGAAAAAATTTGCAAATGCATTACGTTTGCGGATTGCGTTACGAATTGCCGACAGAGAACCCGAAAAGACGAAACAGGTATTGGCCGATATACAGGCAGAAGGAAGCGGTTACATTAGCTCAAATAGCGAGATAGCGCAGTTTGGTTATTTGGATTCGCCAAATCAAAATCCTATCAGCAATTTATTTGATACCCGCGATGATTACCGTATCAGCAAAACAATTGTCGACAAACTATTTGAGCTGAAAGATCCCCGCCTGCCTATTTATGCCAGTCCTACAAAAGATGCTACTCCGCAAACTTATGTCGGCGTACCTAATGGTTTGTTAGTAGGCGATGCCGCTAATTTGGGCTTTACCAAAACGTCAAAACCAGGCGCTTACTTCCTGGCACCGCGCGCCCCGGCCGTGATCATCAGCTATGCAGAAGTATTATTTGACCGTGCCGAAGCAGCTGCCCGCGGCTTTACCGCCGAAAATGCCGAAGATTTGTATAACCAAGCCATAAAGGCCGCATTTCTGCAATATAACATTAGTGGTGTGGCAGTCGATACTTATATAGCTCAGCCTGCGGTTAAGTATGATGCTTCCAATTATAAAAAATCAATAGGCAACCAAAAATGGATTGCCTTGTTTGGGCAAGGCCTTGAAGCATTTGCAGAGTGGCGCAGACTTGATTATCCGCAATTGAAACCGGCTGTTGTGGGAGCACTTAACGGTAAACTGCCGGTAAGATTCATTTATCCGGGAACAGAACAATCGCTAAACGGCACAAGTTATAAAGCAGCTATTGCCCGRCAGGGTGCTGATCTGCTTWTCACTAAATTGTGGTTTGATGTGAACTAATAGTTTCTCCTAAAAAACAAAAGAGGCCGCACTAAGTGCGGCCTCTTTTGTTTTTTAGGAGATTTGCATCTCCATTTTTCTTCTCTTTATAGAAAGGTGGTTCTCCAAATCTGATGGGATTAAGGACCGCTTTGATATTAACAAAGATATTTGTTTCGACTATTGTTGGCATAGTCAAATCACTATTGTTGAATATGCAATTATTGATTACCGGTAAAAAATCATGTTAGCCTTGCATATATATTATTACAGACCAATTATCTGTATGCAAAATGTTACAAATATTTCTTTTCAGGCAAAATTAGTTTTAATCATTATTTAAAATGCTATTTTATCCCCCAGAAAAATTTTAAAAAAATTTCGATATTGAAAATTTTATAACCTTATCATGCAAAAACACTACATTCTTTACGTGAATTAAATACCTGATTATTAATAATATAAATTGAAAATTAGTGATACTTAAATCTATTATAAAAAAAACCGTTGTATATTAAGTAAACATCAACAAAATGATTCAAATACTACCAAATCAACGTGTTTAACTTTAAAGCATCTATTTATTAACCAATAATTATCATTATTATTTAGGATAAATCCTTTCACTTCTTTTATAAAACACATACTACAAGGCCATATAATATATTTTTAGGCACTTTTTCATTACAATTTTTCATTTTGTTCATTATGCTCACTATGCATAAATATAAAATTTTAGTGTTATTATTGTATAATTTATAAGATAAAGATGTCTTTATTGTTAAATTATTACTTTTTGGTTAAAATATCAAATAAGATTATTATTTTTATCTGCCATATATTATTGTTCTGTATATCCATCATCTGGGATTAATGGTAGTTTTTGCAGATAACCATTAACGTTTAACATTTTACCTACCTAAACAACATGAAAAAACGTGCAATAATTGGGGTAACCCCGTTTGAAAAACCCGATGTCTCGCTCGCACTCGCTCTGCACAAGGCAGGAGCCTTTCCCGTTTTAAATCTTGGCTTTAACAAAGTCACTGCCGAAGAGGCGCTTGCAAAATTAGTAAAGAGTGGTTTAAATGACTTCGGTGTCTGTTTTGTTTCAAGTGATCTTACAACCATTAAACTACCTGACCAGGTTAGTATGATAATTATACCTTATGGTGTAAAAATCAAACGTAAAAATATAACTACCTCAGTAATTTACCAGGTTCATGACCTTGAATCTGCAAGGATGGCAAAAGCCGAATCCGCAGATGGTATTATTATTAAAGGTAACGAGGGTGCCGGAAACGTTGGCTATGAATCATCCTTTGTACTTTTTCAGCGTGTTATACAGGCAATTAAAGATATACCTGTTTGGGTACAGGGTGGCGTGGGTATCCATACAGCGGCTGCACTATCTGCCCAGGGTGCTGCGGGTATAGTACTTGATAGCCAGTTAGCATTGTTCCCTGAATGCTCGGCCTCAAAAGCCATTAAAGACGTTTGTACCAAATTAAGCGGTACCGAAACTAAATTGATTGACAATTGCCGTGTTTTGGTTCGTCCAAACTCCCCAGCTCTTCCCGATAATGCATCTTATAAGGATCTTAAAGCATATTTTACAGACCTTGATCCCGAAAAGAGCTATATCCCTATGGGGCAGGATATTGCCCTGGCTACCGACCTTGTTAACCGGTATAAAAAACTAAACAAACTTATATTTGGTATTAACGAAGCTATATATGGGCATTTAAATCAAGCCAAATCATTAAATGTGATCAGTCCGGGTAATGCCCTGGCTAAAGACCTTAATATAGTGTACCCTATAGCACAAGGCCCTATGACAAGGGTAAGTGATGTAGCGCCATTTGCCAATGCCGTATCAGAAGCGGGTGCTTTATCTTTCATCGCACTATCATTATTAAAAGGAGCGCGTGCAAAAGAACTTGTAAACGATACCAAAGCACTGGCGGGCGACAAAACCTGGGGTGTTGGTATACTTGGTTTTGCACCACAGGAACTGCGCGACGAACAAATGCAGTACATCCTCGAAGCTAAACCACCAGTTGTTTTAATTGCAGGCGGCAGACCATCGCAGGCTAAACCCCTTGAAAAAGCTGGTATAAAAACATTTTTACACGTCCCTTCTGTATCTCTGCTGGATATGTTTTTAAAGGAAGGTGCCAAAAGGTTTGTTTTTGAAGGACGTGAATGCGGTGGGCACGTTGGGCCGCTATCAAGCATGGTGCTTTGGGAAAAACAAATTGAACGCTTACTAAAAGAAGATCAACCCGAACAGATTAGTGTATTCTTCGCCGGCGGTATCCATGATGCATTTTCTACTGCGTTTATAGCCGTAATGGCAGCGCCTTTAGCGGCCAAAGGAGTAAAAGTTGGTGTGCTGATGGGTACAGCTTATCTGTATACCAAAGAAGCAGTTATTACCGGGGCCATACAGGATAAATTTCAGGAGCAGGCTATGCAGGCTACCGATACTGTATTGCTTGAAACCGCGCCAGGTCACGAAACAAGATGCCTGAACTCACCGTTTGCTGATTTCTTCAATACCGAAAAAGAAAAACTACAGCAGGCGGGCATTGATAAAAAAGAAATATGGGAACAGCTTGAAACCCTTAATGTGGGCAGGCTACGTATTGCCTCCAAGGGTATAGAGCGCCGTGGCAACGAACTGGTAACCATTAATGAAGCCGATCAGTTAAACCTGGGTATGTATATGATAGGTCAGGTGGCTGTAATGCACAATAAAGTAATTTCCTTATTGGAGTTACACCAGGATGTTGCCGAAAATAATTATCAGCATATTTTAAATGCAGCAACACCGCAAATACCACAGTCAACAGAAAAATCACTTGACGTAGCTATAGTTGGTATGGCCTGCATCTTCCCCGAAGCAAAAAACATAGAGGAATACTGGCGCAATATTATTTTAGGGAAAGATTGTGTTACCGAAGTACCCGACGAACGCTGGAACAAAGAACTATACTATGACCCTGCATCTACCGCAGACGACATGTCGCACTCTAAATGGGGAGGTTTTATCCCTAAAATAGACTTTGATCCGCTTGAATTTGGGATTCCGCCGCAATCGCTGGCAGCTGTTGAGCCTACCCAGCTATTAACCCTTCTGGTAGCCAAACAGGCTATGGAAAATGCCGGATATGCTAATGGTAACTTTGATCATGATAATGTATCTGTAATTATTGGTGCCGAAGGTGGTAATGATCTGGCCAACAATTATAGTTTCAGGGGATACTTTAAACAAGTATTTGGTGATATGCCACCTGAAGTAGACGAGGTATTGCCAAAAACTACCGAAGATTCTTTTCCAGGCATTTTAGCTAACGTAATTTCGGGCCGAATCACTAACAGGATGGACTTTGGAGGTCGCAACTTTACGGTAGACGCTGCCTGTGCATCATCATTAGCCGCTGTTGACCTGGCTTGTCAGGAACTATTTCTTGAAAAATCAGACATGGTGCTTGCCGGTGGTGCCGATCTGCACAATGGTATTAATGATTACCTGATGTTTTCAAGCACCCATGCCCTGTCACGCAAAGGCAGGTGCGCTACTTTTGATGGCGAAGCAGATGGCATTGCTTTAGGCGAGGGTATTACCATGGTAGTACTAAAAAGGCATGCTGATGCCCTGCGCGATGGCAACAGGGTTTACGCCGTAATTAAAGGCGTTGGCGGATCAAGCGATGGTAAAGCTCTGGGCTTAACCGCGCCCCGTAAAATTGGCCAGGTTCGTGCTTTGGAACGCGCCTATGATCAGGCAGGTATCACACCATCCCTTGTAGGTTTGGTTGAAGCACATGGAACCGGAACCGTAGTTGGTGATAAAACAGAACTAAGCGCTTTAACCGATATGCTTAACCAATCAGGCGCGCTTGCTGGTCAAACACACCTCGGGTCGGTAAAAACACAGATCGGGCATACTAAATGCGCGGCAGGTTTAGCAGGACTCATTAAAGCATCATTAGCTGTTTATCATGGCATTAAACCACCAACCATCCACTTAAAAAATCCTAACGGCTTTTATAATCCCGAAACCAGCCCCTTCGCTTTCCATACCGAAGCCGGTTTGTGGATGGATGAAAAACGCTATGCCGGTGTAAGCGCGTTTGGTTTTGGAGGCACCAATTTCCATGCTGTAATTGAAAACACAGATCCGGTATCAACACAAAACCCTTCAATTAAGTCATGGCCTTCTGAGCTTTTTGTTTTCAGGGGCGATAATTATGATGAAGCCAAAGCACGCTTAAATTCAGTTAAAGCGCTGTTGGATATAAATGACAATATCGATCTGAAAGATATAGCCTTTAGTCTGGCAGCCACCAGTACCAAACCTGTGCAACTCAGCATAGTTGCTGATAATGCGGACGACCTGATGATGAAAGTAGAACTTGCCCTCACAGGTATTGAAAGCAAAGACACCTATATTGTTAAAAAACAGGAAGGTAAAGTTGCGTTTATGTTCCCCGGACAGGGAAGTCAGCGTATTAATATGGCCCGCGATCTTTTTGTGGTGTTCCCGGCTATGCGCAGCCTGTTAAAACAGCACCCGGAATATGAAAAAGTGCTTTTCCCCAATGCCGCATTTGATGCCGACCTGATAAAAGCGCAAAAAGAAAACATTAAAGATACACGCATGGCCCAGCCACTGTTAGGTATTGTTGATCTGGCTATAGCCAATTTCTTAAAAACACTGGGTATTGAACCGGATATGGTTGCCGGTCATAGCTATGGCGAATTGCCTGCATTGTGCTTTGCCGGTGCTTTTGCCGAGGATGACCTGGTAAAACTCAGTGCCGAGCGTGCCCAATCCATCTTAAATGCGGTTCAAGATGATGATGCAGGTGCTATGGTTGCTGTAAATGCAGCACAGGATGAATTGCTAAAGGTTATTTCAGACTTAAAAGATGTATATACGGTAAATTACAACTCACCATTACAATGTGTACTTGCCGGCTCTACCCCTGCCATACAACATTTAATGGAGGTGCTTAAAACAGCCAAAATATCGTTCAGGAAGCTGGAAGTTGCCTGTGCTTTCCACAGCCCTTTAGTAGCTAAGTCAAAAGATTTGTACAAGCAAGTACTTTCAAATGTTGAATTCAATGATCTGAGCTTACCGGTATGGTCAAACACTACAGCGGCTGAGTACCCTATTCAAGCCGGGGATATTAAAGAAAGGCTTACTGATCACCTGATAAAACCGGTAAAGTTTGTTGACGAAGTGCAGCAAATGTATGCTGCCGGCGCCCGGGTATTTATTGAGGTGGGCCCAGGTAAGGTATTAACCGGCTTAACAAAAGCATGTTTAGGCAAAGATGAGATCTTACTGTATGCCGAAGATAACGGTCGCAATAAGTTAACCCACCTGCTCTGTATGCTGGCCGATTATATGGGCACAGGCCGTAATATCCATATAGAAAAACTATTTGAAGGCCGTGGTGCTAAGCTGTTAAATCTTGATGAACCGGTATTATATAAAAAGAGTGCAGCCGTTTGGTACGTTAATGGTCAACACGCCATCCCCGCTTCCGGAAAGCTGCCTGCAAATGGGGTAATGCCTATTACTGAACCTATAAAAATGAAAAATAAAGAAGTAAGAACCGAAATTTCTCCGGTCGTAAATTCTGTTGCTGAATTGATGATGCAGGAATACCTGAACAGCATGAAAATGATGATCCAGGCACAACGTGATGTAATGCTCACCTTTTTAGGACAAAATCCAACCATAAGTAACTTTAATTCCTACCAGGCCCCGCAGCCCCAGGTTATAACTCCGCAAGTAATACCCGTTACTACACACGCCGAAACGGTTAAACAAGATATACAGGTTATTGCTCAGCCGGCGGTTTCAAAAGCTGTAGTGGTACAAAAAGATATAAAAGAAATTTTACTACAGGTTGTAAGCGACAAAACAGGTTACCCGCAGGATATGCTGGGCATGGAAATGGACCTGGAAGCCGATCTGAGCATCGATTCTATTAAGCGTGTAGAGATCATTGGAACGTTACGCACCGAGTTAGGTGGTTTTGACCAGGGCGGTAAAAATGARGATACCGTAATGGAGCAGCTTGCCGGTATTAAAACCTTAAATGGACTGGTAAAATGGATCACTGAGAATGCAGTACCCGCTGTCGCTTTAACCTCTGCTGCTATTAATATTGATATAGAAGTAACTGTACAAAGCGCTCAGCCTAAATTTTCAATTGAAGAATTAAGATCAGCCATACTATCTGTAGTAAGCGAAAAAACAGGTTATCCGCAGGATATGCTGGGCATGGATCTTGATCTGGAGGCCGACCTGAGCATTGACTCCATTAAAAGGATGGAAATTATTGGCGATCTGAAGATCAAAATAGGTTTTGGTAAAAACCAGGATCAGGGTGATGATATCATGGAAAAACTTGCCGCGATAAAAACCCTGAATGGTTTGGCTAACTGGATAGCCGAGATAGAATCAGAAAGCGCGGGATTACTTACCGAAGCAAAAAAGATCATAGAGGAAACCGACACGGAAACAATAGTTAATGAAACACTATCAAGGTTACGTTTTGAGCTTACCCCGGCAACACTAACCCCTGCCGAAGCTTCCGTTATTAAAGGACAACGTTTTGCTATAACTGATGACGGCGGAGTACAAGCAATCAGGATGAAGGATCTGTTTGAGCGCCATGGTGCTACGGCTGACATTGTATATCCGGGTGGAAATTTGCAGGGTTATCAGGGCTTAATTATCCTGAACATGTTTGCCGCCGAAAAAAGAGTTGGGATCTTTGACCATTTCTTATTGATCAAAAAGCTTGATTTCTCGGCAGTAAAATGGGTGTATCTTATATCGGATACCAAACTTCATTTAACAGAATTTACAGACATCAGCCTGTTAAGGCGTTACCAGGGTTATCCGGGCTTTTTCAAAAGTTTGGATCGCGAATATGAGCATACCAAATGCCGCCTGGTGAGCCTGGGAAGCCCCTTGTCTGCAGATGAAATAGCTGATATCACTTTAAAAGAAATACTTACCCTTGATGAACCATCAGAGATCATTTACCAGGATAATAAAAGACATGTCATGGAGCTGGTACCTTCCCAACTGATTACCGGACTGGAAGAATCACACATTAAACTGGATAAGGATGCCGTAGTGCTTGTATTGGGCGGTGCCCAGGGTATCACCTCTGAACTGATGATCCATTTTGCTAAAGATTACCCTTGTACTTATATTCTGGTAGGTCGATCTGCTGATCCAAGAACTGTAGCTCAAAGTCCTGCTGATACATTGCAAACTAAAGACGAGATCCGCAATTATTTAGTTAAACGTGGAGATATCAAAAGGCCTGCAGAGATTGAACGGGAAACAGCACGCATCTTTAAGAACAATCAAATTATGCGCACCATCACCCTGATGGAAAAAAGTGGATCAACAGTAGTGTATGAATCACTTGACCTGTGCGATGAAGCTGGCTTAAGCAATTTTATTAGTAACGTTTACAAAAAATATGATCGCATAGATGGTGTGGTACATGGCGCTGGTTTACTGGAAGACAAATTATTCCATAGCAAAACTTCCGAATCATTTGGGCGCGTGTTTGACACCAAAGTTACTCCTTTGCGCATACTGGCAGAACAACTAAGGCCTGATACCCAATTTGTCATATTTTTCTCCAGCATTGCTTCAGTTTATGGCAATCGCGGACAAACAGATTATGCAGCTGCAAACAGCGTGTTAGACAGGTATGCCTGGGCACTTAAACAAAAGATCAATGGTAAAGTGATCTCCATAAACTGGGGCCCATGGAAAGGTGCCGGAATGGTGTCGCCTACCCTTGAAAAAGAATATGAACGCCGGGGAATAGCGCTTATTCCACTACAGGATGGCCGCGAAATATTTTTAAATGAACTCAAATACGGAAAAGAAAGCCAAGTATTGATCATGGCAGGCAACAACTGGTAAATATTCACCAGCCTAAACCCATCACTCATGAAGAAAACCGACGTAGCAGTAATTGGAATGTCATGCATTTTTCCCGGTGCGGTTGATGTAGAAACTTTTTGGCAAAATATAATTAACAAGGTCGACTCAACTCAAATAGTGCCACCGGATCGTATAGATCCGGTGCATTTTGACAAAGGGGCTTCTGGTGTCGACCGCTTTTATTGCAACCGTGGTGGTTTTATTCCCGATTATGAATTTGATCCGCGTCGTTTTGGCATCCTTCCTGTAGCCGTTGAAGGCATCGAGCCTGATCATTTATTAACGCTCGATCTGGCATATAAAGCTTTAGAGGATGCTGGCGTATTTGCAAAAAATATCACGCTCGAAAAAACAGGCATCATTATAGGCAAAGGTAATTATGCAGGCCCCGGTGCAACGCGGGCTATTGAAATTGTAAGAACAGGTGAGCAGATAGCTTCGATTTTAAAAGATATCCTGCCAAATTTGGGTGAGGATGAAATAGAAAAAGTAAAGCACGAATTTCAGCTGCGCAAAGGTCGCTTTAGTGCCGATACCGCTATGGGGCTTATTCCCAACCTGGTAGCCTCACTGGTAGCCAACCGCTTAAATCTTGGCGGCGCGGCCTTTACGCTTGATGCTGCCTGTGCCAGTTCACTTATTGCTATTGATCACGCTGTGCAGGAGCTTAACAGCGGGCGCTGTAATATGGTTATAGCCGGCGGTGTACACGTGGGGCAAAATGCCGCTTTCTGGAGTATCTTTTCGCAGTTGGGCGCTTTATCCCGCCAGGAAAAAATAAAACCCTTTGATGCCAATGCCGATGGATTGATTATTGGTGAAGGCTGTGGGTTTGTAGTTTTAAAACGTCTGGAAGATGCCATAAATGACAAGGATAGGATCTATTCGGTAATTAAAGGCGTTGGTGTGAGCAGCGATGGCAGTGGCACTAGCGTAATGAGTCCATCCGTAAAAGGTCAGCTTAAAGCTATTGAACAGGCGTGGGAAAATGCAGGTGTAGCTATAAATAACATTGGGTATCTGGAAGCCCACGGTACGGGTACCCCTCTTGGTGACAAAACTGAGCTGGAAACACTTACCCAGTTTTTTGGCCATCACCCCGATCTGCCTAACGCGGGTATCGGAACTGTAAAATCAAACATTGGTCATGCCATGCCCGCGGCTGGTATTGCCGGTTTTATAAAAACCTGCCTGGCATTATATCACGATACTTTACCCCCAACCCTGCATTGCGAAACTCCTTTGACGCAGATGGGCAAAACCCGCTTTTCGGCTGTAAAGAACCCACGGAACTGGGCCGAATCAGGTTTGCCCAAACTTGCGGGGGTAAATGCATTTGGCTTTGGGGGTATTAACGCCCATGTGGTGCTTGAAGGATTTAATTCGCCTAAAAAAGACGAAGTATTACTCCTTGCCAGGCAAAGTAACGAAGCGCTGATCACAGCACTGGAAACACAGGATTTCACCGAAGGAAGTGGCAACTACCGCATCGCCGTATTCAATCCAACACCTGAGCGGCTAAAAAAAGCTGCTAAAGTTGCTACTAAAAACAATCCATGGCGCAATAAACAGGACATCTGGTACACCAATTCGCCCTTGCTTAACAATAGCGGAAAAATTGCTTTTGTATTCCCCGGCTTGGATGGTTTGGCGGGTGGCGAGGTTACTACCGTATCTGATTATTTTAACATAGCTACGGACACCGATACAAAAGCCGAAGGCTTATTAAGCGAAGCATTAGGAATATTAAACAAGAGCCGCGTATTAGATACCGCCCTTAAACAATTGGGCATAAAGCCTGATATGAACGCAGGGCATAGCTTAGGCGAATGGCTGGCAGCCCGTTCATCTGAACTGGCCGAAGAAAGTTCGGTTATGGAACTGCTTGATGTTTTAAACCCCGAAACTTTTGAGCTAAAAGACTCCAGGTTTATTGCCGTAGGTAGCGGGATTGACCAGTTGGAGCCTATTATAGCCAATATTAAAGACGTATACCTTTCCAATGATAATTGCCCGCAACAGGTAATACTTTGCGGCAGCAAACCTGCCTTGGATGAGCTGGTGCCTATATTGAAGGCTAAGCAGATCTTTCATCAGATACTGCCTTTTCAATCTGGCTTCCACTCCCCTTTTGTGGCCGATAAATTAGACTTAATTCTTGACGGGATGCGAAATATGCAGTTCCGTAAAACAACTACACCGTTATGGTCGGCAACCACTTTAGCGCTTTATCCCGAGGGTTTTGAGGCCATCAGGCAACTAAGCGCCGAACACCTCATTAAACCGGTGCGTTTCCGTGAGCTTACAGAAAAAATGTACAGTGAAGGTGCACGTGTTTTCATCCAGGTTGGCTCAGGTGGATTAATGGGTTTTATTGACGATACCTTAAAAGGAAAAAACTTTAGTACCATAGCATCCAACGTACCTATCCGGTCGGGCTTAACTCAATTACAGCGGGTGTTGGCAGCGTTATTTGTAGAGGGTAAAGAAGTTGGAATGGACTTTATGGGGCATAAAAAAACTACTGTGCCTACCGCCATTAAAGGCATTAAACTACAATTAGGATCGCCCATAGTTCGTAAACTGGAAGGTGTAAAAGGGCTTGCAACTCAAACCCATCAACCAGCTCCCATCAACCGCGAAGCATTACTGGTTGATGTAGCAGACCCTATTATGCAGGCTTTTAACAGCAATGTGGCCGAAATGGTTAGCATCCAAACAGAAATGCTGCAACTATTTCAGAACCGTACTTTGCAACCGGTAGTAAGGACAACGCAGGGAGTAGTAACATTCCCCCCGGTAGTGGCACCAGTATCCGTAACAACATCACCGGCAAAACGGGTTCCGTTCTCCAAACAATTAGATGTTACATTGGATAACTGTCCGTACCTGATTGACCACTCCTTGCTAAGGCAACCAAAAGGCTGGCATTGTGTGGAAGATATGGACCCGGTGATCCCCATGACTATGATATTTGAGATGTTTGGCGAAATAGCTGCGGAGCAATCACCAGGTGAACAGGTTCAAAAGATCATGAATATCAAAGTATTTCAATGGATGAACGTAGTGAAACCTTTCCGTGAAACTGTTACCGGTGAATGGAAAGACCAGCAACGCGTATATCTTGATCTTGATCGTTTTGCCAATGCCGAAGTACAATTGTCCAGGCAGCTTAATGCAGCACCAAACAGGCATTTTGATATTGGCGAAACGCTGGACATACAACGTACGCCTGAACAGATCTATGATGCGCATATGTTTCATGGCCCGCGTTATCAGGGCATCAGATCATTAAAAGCGGTGGGCAGCAAGGGTATTACAGGCATTATTGAAGGCGCTACCGGCAAGGGTTCCTTGTTAGACAATGCAGGGCAATTATTTGGATTATGGTTACAGCTAACGCTCACCAAAGATCGCATAGCTTTCCCGGTAAAAATACAGGAGATCGAGTTCTTCGGGGCGATGGAAGATCAGCAGGGACAATTTGAATGCACCTGTGTACTTACAGAACTTAACGATGAATTTGCCACAGCAGATTTTGTGATGAAGCGTGATGGCAAAATATGGGCCATTATTTCGGGCTGGCAAAACAGGCGGCTTGAAATTGACGAACCTTTATGGAACGTGTCCATGTCGCCTCTGCACAACCGTTTGTCTGAAGAGATTGCTCCCGGCGTTTTCATGTTCCATCAGGCTTATTCGCGCGTGGTTTCCTGGGATTTTATCCTGAAACGTTACTTTAACCAGGACGAGAAAAAGCTTCATAATAGTCTGATGCCAAATAAGAAGAAAATTTGGATGATCAGTCGCGTGGCCGTAAAGGATGCTGTGAGGAACTTGTTGAATAAAACAAAACAGCAGGCCTGCTATCCTATCACTTTCGAAATAAAAGCAGACGAGCTTGGTAAACCCTATCCGCATGGAGGCCTTACCGATGGCATTCACATATCTATTGCCCATAAAGGCACCGATGCTGTTGGTATTGCCCAATTTGATAAACCGGTAGGCATCGATATAGAAACGATTGAAGAACGCGGCGAGGGCTTTTTTGACATGGTATTTTCAGAAACAGAAATCACCTTATTAGCAGATAGAGACAAAGCCGAATGGGCAACCCGCTTTTGGGTGGCTAAAGAAGCCTATGGCAAATACCTGGGCAAAGGCCTGCAGGGCAACCCGAAGGCATACGCAGTTCAAGAGGTCAAGGGCGATGAACTGCGCATCAATGACATTTTCATAAAAACATTAAAACATAAAAATTACATAATCGGATGGACACAGTAGCATCAACCGCAAAAATGAACAGCGACGAGATCTTTGATCTTATGAAACAATTTATTACCGAAGTAATAGGCGAAGAATTTGTTGAAGAGATGGATATCACCCCTGAAAGTTCTTTTACCAAAGACCTGGAAATGGACAGTATTGAAATTGTATCCTTCTCCGAAAAAATAAAGGCACATTTTGGCGATCAGATAGATTTTACCGGCTGGTTATCATCAATGGATCTTGACCAGCTTATTAACCTGAACTTAGGTATGATCATCAATTACATTCACGAATGCCAATAATTAAGATAAATAACAGGGATGTACATATCCAGGAGCTTAACAAAGAAGCTACTGAAACTGTGCTGCTGATCCATGGTATGTTTAGCAACCTCTCTGTGTATTATTTTAATATAGCTCCAATACTGGCCGAGCATTTTCATGTGGTAATGTACGATCTGAAAAGCCATGGCATGAGCGAAAGAACATTAAATGGCTATGACCTGAATAGCATGACCGATGACCTTTATGCCCTGATGGAAACACTGAATTTAAATGCAGTGCATTTGGCGGGTTACAGTTTTGGTGGGTTGATCGCTTTAAAAATGGCACTCCGTTTTCCTGAAAAACTTAAAAAACTGGCCATTATTGAAGCGCCTGATCCAAGCGACGAAAAAGCGCGTGGTATTATTGATGATTATAGCCGGGAGTTCCTGGAGCATTATGTAGAGAATTTCACGGATACCACCAAGGTAAAAATGGGTAAACGCCAAATGGAACGCAATCACCGGATGTATGAATATCTGTTTTACCAAACCAGTATAAAAAACGACATGGTAGCCGAAAAGGATTTTTTTAGCGATCCTGAAATTACAACCATAAACAAAGAAACCCTGCTGCTTTACGGATCAGACTCTAACTGTTTGGGAACCGGAGAACAATTAAGTAAAATGATAAAAAGCTCGGAACTAATACCTGTACCCGGTGATCATAACATCCCGATACAGGAACCGGTATTGGTTGGCAATATGATCAATACATTTTTTATGAATTAAATAATACCCCTAAAGCATCATCATGGCAAAGTTTGTATTTGTTGTACCTCCGTTAACCGGGCATATTAACCCAACCTTAAGCATGGGTGCTGTTTTGCTGCAGCGTGGTCACCGGGTTGGCTGGATAACACTCGATAAGTCGTTAGCATCAAAATTACCTGAATGCGGCGAACTGTTATACATCAACTATGACGAAAGCGACCAGCAGAAACAGGATAGTGAGCAATACCTGAATATCATCACCAAAAAAATTGTTTACGGTATAGATAGCATCAAATTTTTGTATGAAGAGGTGTTGATTCCCCTAAACCGGCATAGCTATGAGGGTATAGTCAACTTGCTTGATCAATTTAAGCCTGATCTGGTTATCACTGATCACCAAATGTTTGCCGGAGCCATTGCCGCGGTTAATAAAAACCTGCCTTATGCTACATCGGTTACAGCCCCGGCGGCTATAAAGGTAATGGATGAATTGCCGAAGGTACATGAATGGGAAGTGAACCAGATAGTAGCCCTGCAACGGGAGTTTGGTATCGATAATGCCTCGTCTATAGCATGTTCAAACCTGCTTACCATGGTACTTACCTCACAATTGTTTTTTGGCGAAATGGAGTTACCTGCCCACTATCATTTTACAGGGCCGGTGATCAATCGTCGGTCGGTTAAGGTAACATTTGATTGGTATAGGTTACAGGCAAGTAACAGGCCCAAAATACTGGTAAGTATTGGTACCACGTTTGATCACGAGCATAAAAAGAGCTTTTTCGCCAAAGTGATCGAGGCACTTGGCAATGAGGATATTACAGTTGTAGTAGTTTCAGATCCTGCCCTGTTTGATGAATGGCCCTCAAATTTTATAGTTAAAACACAAGTGCCACAGTTAGAATTACTCCCGCACCTGAATGCCGTAGTATGCCATGGCGGGCACAATACCGTTTGCGAAACCCTGCTGAATGGTTTACCTATGGTTGTGATCCCTATTGCTTATGATCAATCGCATGTTGCGGGGCGGGTGGTTCGTACAGGAGCCGGGCTGCGGTTAAACTTTAACCGTTTTAAAGCCGGTCATTTAAAAGATTCCGTTAATGAGATTTTAAGTACCCCTGACTATAAAGCAGCTGCAGAACAGCTAAAACAATCGTTCCTGGATGCCGGCGGTACAGAAACCGCGGCTGATCTGCTCGAACAGGTCGCCATTAAACAACCTTTGGAAGTATTAAAAAATTAAAACGCTATTATGGCAAGATTTTTATTTGTTGTTCCGCCATTTTTTGGTCACATCAGTCCCACATTAAGTATAGGCGCCAGCTTAATTGCCCGCGGCCATAAAGTAAAATGGCTGGGTATAACACCACTTGCAGCTAAGCATGTGCCAACTGGTGGCGAATTCATATTGCCCGAAGCAGAGCTGGAAGAACACCAGGGGCAAATAAGCCGCATATTAAAACGTCAGGATGATGGCCCGGCTTGCTCAGGTCCCGAAGTTATGAAGCTTGCATTGGAAGAAACCTATGTACCCCTCGCCCGTATCATGATGCCAGGACTGAGTAATTTTGTTGATGCCTGGAAACCGGATGTGATCATTAATGATTGTATCACTTTTGCAGGTGCATTGTGTGCCCACATCGAAGGCATCCCATGTGTAACAACTACCCCGGTACCACCTGATGTAATGGGCGATACCGCAAACAGTGCCCCTAAAATATTTGAGTGGCAGCAAAACTTGATCAAAGGCTTGCAACAGGAGTTTGGGGTTTATGGCGATGAAATATTTATCCATTCGCATAAGCTTAATATGATATTTACCTCACAAACTTTTGCCGGCTTTAATGAGGTTTCTCCACACATGAAATTTGTAGGCCCGGTAAAAGGAAGGCCAAACGAGGCTGCTTTTGATTGGGAGCGATTAGCAAAAGTTACCACTCCTAAAGTTTTTGTATCATTAGGTACCCTGCTGGTTGATATCCGCAAGGAGTTTTTCCAAAAGCTGATCACTGCTTTTGCTGATCAGCCGGTAACCATCATTGCCGCTACTAATCCTGATATTTTTGAGGTATGGCCGGATAATTTTATCGTAAATGGTTTTGTACCACAAACAGAACTGATGCCACATATGGACATGGTGATCTGTCACGGAGGTTTCAATACCGTTAATGATACGTTTACCAATGGTTTACCTATGCTCATCACCCCTATCGCTTATGATCATTTCCACACGGCAAAGCTTATTGAAAATTCTGGCGCAGGTATCAGCATACGCTACAAACGTTTAAGGATAACCGATTTGCGTGATACTGTTTTTGAATTGCTGCAAAACCCTAAGTACCGTACTGCCGCACAAAAAGTTAGAGAAACCTTTATAGCAGCCGGCGGTAATGACAAGGCAGTACAATTACTGGAAGATTTTGCAAAAGCCGAACAAATTCTTGAACCATTAAATTAATGGCTATGAGAAGAAAACTACTATTTGGCGAAAGAATGCTGCACGGCGATGGGAACACCCCTTTTAACGCGGTTATTCCGTTTAGGCTTCGGGGCGTTTTTTTTGAAGCTGACCTGCATCAGGCACTGGAAAAGTTACAGGAAAAACATCCCTGGCTAAATGCATTTGTAAAGGATGACGAAAAGCAAAGGCCCTGGTTTATTGTTGATGAGGCACAATCATTTAAAATTCCTGTCAGAATAGTAAAACGAACAGGAGATGATGATTGGCAAACAGAGTCACAAAAAGAATGGCACACACCGTTTGACACTGCAAAAGGGCCGCTTATACGCCTGGTATGGATAAAGGACGATGTTGTTTCAGATATGATATTTGTTATACATCATTGTTTATGTGATGGTGGTTCGGCCATGAGTATTTTAACCGAATTGCTGCAACTTTTGGATGACCCCAATGCCGATATAGGCAAAGAAGATCCGATAAAAGGGGTCGAAGATATTATTCCGCCAGCCATACTTAACAACAGAAAGAAACAAATAAAAGCGAAGCTGATCGGCGGATTAGCCACGTTGGTTCTGCGGCTTATCCCAGTTAAGAAAAATGGCGTCGACAGGAAAAACGATTACCTCATTCACTGGAAGTTTGACCAGGAATTGAGTAAAGATCTGGTTGTTTATTGCAAATCGGCAGGGATAACTGTAAATACCATGTTGTGCGGTGTGGTATTGAGTGCCTTTAAGCAAGTAAGGAAAGAGCAGGCGCATAACAAAGTATCCTGCCCGGTAGATATCCGTCGGTTTGCTCCCGAAATTAAAAAAGACCAGATCTTCGCATTTGGCTTAATGCTGGTGGTGTCGGCTTATCCTGGGCTTGATTTCTTAGATAATATAAAGGCCATGCAAAAACATGTCGATAAAAAATCGGCAAAGCTCGACCCATATGCAACTATGATGATGATGGAATCGGCCCATGCCTGCATGGATAATTTCACCAACCTTTTAAAAAATGGAAAATCAAGTAACGACTGTATGTTTTCCAATCTCGGCAAGATCGATATCCCCCATCAGTATCAATTATTTGAACTGGAAACCATATTCAGCCCTTCGGTAATTGGCCCGCTTGGTAATACTACTACGCTGGTTACCTCTACTTACAGGGGACATATGGATTTTTCTTTTATCGCCAGCGAAGGATTTATCCCTTATGAGGAAGCTCTGGCTATTAAGGATAAAATAACTTCGATCATTAAAGAACAGATTGGTCATGCAGTTATAGCCGTAGTATGAAAAGAAAACTGATGATGGTGGAAAGAATTATGCACGTAGATGCTACTACGCCGCTTAATTGTGTATTCACCGCAAAGATACATGGCAGTATAAATCCGGAGAACCTGCAAACCGCGCTTTTTAAAGTTCAGCATAAACACCCTCTCTTGCGTGTACGTATTGATGAAGATCAGGAAGGTGGGCCATATTTTATTCTGAATGACAGTGTTCGTATGATCCCTGTTCGTATAGCAGAGCGGTTCACAGATGATGATTGGCTAAAAGAGTCGGAAACAGAATGGTATAAGCTGTTTGATGGAGTAAATGAGCCACTGGCCAGGCTGGTTTGGGTACGGTCAGCAACGGTGTCTGAACTGCTATTGGTAATGCCGCATTGCGTTTGTGATGGAAGTACCTGCGTAGCCCTAATGCGTGAGATATTAAGTTTGTTGGATGATCCTGAGCAGGAACTTGAAGCTTATACTACATTTAATTCGGTAAAAGAATTAATGCCTGATACTTTTGACCGGGTTAAAAATGCCCGTAAAGCCCGGATATTTTCATTTTTAGGTAAGCTGTTTTTTCTGTTTAAAAACACCCGCAACAAATTTGGCAGCGGAAATAATTATGCACTGCACTGGAAACTTGATGAAGAACACACCCTTTCAATAACCGATGCTTGCAAAAATGCCGGCACCTCTGTACATGGTGCTTTGTGCATAGCTTTTATGAAAGCGTTTCAGCAAATAAGGGGCGATAAAGCCCGGGGAAAAGTTATCAGCCCGGTTGATATCAGGCGTTTTATTCCTGAAATAAAACAGGACACCATGTTTGCCTTTGCCCCCATAGTTGAGCTCACTATAGATAAGAAGCAGGATATTGATTTCTGGACCCTGGCCCGTAACATTAAAACCGACCTTACGAACAAAATTGAAGCCATGAACACCTATGAAATGTTATGGATGGGTGAATATATGCACGCGTCAGTTAACAGGATGGTTAAGTTTTTAAAGGCAACTGATGGTACGCATGATATTACCCTATCTAATATGGGCAGGTTGAATATCCCTGAAACTTACCGGTCATTTGAGCTGGAAACCATTTATAGTCCAACGGTTGCGTTTCCGTGGCGTAACCCTAATACATTGGTAACAACCACATTTAAAAACCGGATGGATTTTACATTCATGTCAAACGATGTATTTCTTGACAAAGCCGATGCTTTAAAGATAAAGACAGCAACAATGAAAATACTGTTTGCCAATTTACAGCAATTATCACATGCCTGATATCATTAAACAAGAAGCTAAAACTACATTAAAGCGGTTTCTGCGGAAAAAACTGCTGTACTATATTATTCCCAATATCTTTTTTAATGCCCTGATTGCTTATGCCAGTTTCACTAAATTAGGATATACTCATTTATTTGAAGGTGAACAAAGTCTGGCCAGGCTTACATTACCTATGTCGTTGTTTTTGCCCTTCATCCTCACTTTTGATATACTAAAAAAAACTATGCAAGCTATTGAACAAGGCGTAATTGACATGGTACTTGATGAAAGCCTGAATAAAAACAAATTCATTATGCAAATGGCTATCATCAATGGGTTGGGAACATTACTGCTGGTTTTGACTATAATGGTTTGTACGCAATTAAGCTTGCCCGCACATTATAAATTTAATGCAACCGGCATGGCTATTCTTGATGGCTCATTGGCTGCTCTATTTTCCATCACCTTTACTTATCTGCCAATTAAAAAACTAAAAAAATACCTGTTTAAGCAAACGGAAGTGCCCGTATCTGCTTAGGTCGTTTAGTTTTCCGGATGATCTTCAAAACTGACACGCTCCTTATTAAAAACCTCCATAACTTCATCGGCCGATAGTGGTTGAGCATAAACCTTTATGTTATCCATATAACCGTGAAACACCCTTTCTGAGGGAAATTCTTCATTGCGCCCTATTTGCCATTTGTTGGGTGTAGACAGGCTCACCGTTCCTTCAACTGTTGATGTACCACTTAATTTACCATCAATATAAACAAATAGGGTATTGCCATTACAAACACCTGCAATATGGTGCCAGTGTTGTTTCCAATCGGCCGGAAGATTTACAGTACAATCTCCCCTGCCCCAGCCACCTGCAAAAAAGGTAAGCGCTTTATTATTCATCATTTGTAAAACATGCGTATCGCCCTTGGTCAGCATATCCACAAGACCTGTTTCCTGTCCCTGCGGATAAACCCAGGCCATCATGGTAATGGTTTGCCCCATGTTATCCAGGTTTAGGGCATTTGGAACCTCAGCAAAACAATCATCACCCAATAATATCCTTTTCCCTGTTTGGTTTAACTCTGTCTTTGAGCGGATAATATGTGCATTATTATCAAAACCCGACCGATCTTTAATCAACTGATCTTTACCATTTGCAACGAATGACAAATCAAGCAGTAATGATGCGGTATTGTTATTATAAACCTTATATTTTGTTCCTGAGCTATCAACCCTGAGCACTTTAAGCCCCGTATTATGATCAATAAAACGGTGTTCCTGCATTTTACTTTCTCCCGGAGCAAGCTGTATATGGTCGGTATATAACAGGGAATCGTTCATGTTTACCGGGATGCTAAATTGCTGGTCTTTACCGGTCAGATTTTTTACGGTATAACTGATCCTTTGTTCCTGATTTTGCTGTATAAGCGGTTTAAGGGTAAGTCCCGATATTTCAAAAGGGTGTTTTACCTGCCCTGCAGGTTCAATAACCTCAATTGTAGTACCGCCCTTGCTATCCAGACCTACCTTTACTTTTCCTAACCGGTACAACCTGAAACTAATGGAATCGCTTATCGTGGCGCCTTGTTGAACAAGATAGTTTTTAGAAGCATTTTCTTTTCCATCAACATATAGTTTGATGTTCTTAGTACCAGGGGCACCATTATTTTTGAGTGTAAAATGCAGCCATAAAAGTTCATTAGGTTCTACTTTAGTTTTTTGCAGGTTGTATTTTAATAGCTGTATATCAACTGGTGTTTTAGTTTCTGACAAGGATATGGGATCTTTATCAGCAGGYCAGCGGTTAGGTGCACCTTTGCTCATGGTAAACTGCATCGTGCCCCCTTGTGTTATTAAGGAATGAGGTATCACCAACTGATCATGGGGTTTACCATTTATGGTTAATGACGCTATATATTTGTTTGCGGCAGATTGGTTTTTGCTTTCAATTACCCATGTTTTATGATTAGCTAAATGCAGCTTTACCGATTGAAATAATGGAGAACCTATGGCATATTGCGGTCGGCCGGGAGATACCGGAAAGATCCCCAGCGCATTAAATATATAGGCGCTTGACATGGCACCCAGGTCATCATTGCCGGGCAAGCCATCCGGACGGTTCTTATATCGCGATAACATAATATCCCTGCACCACTTTTGAGTAAGATCAGGACGGTTAGCTGAATTAAAAAGATAAGGCAAGTGTATAACAGTCTCGTTATCAAACAGTATTACATCATTCCTTAAAGCTGAATCTAAACGATTAGCAAAAGCCTCGTTGCCTCCCATCAGGTTTACCAGGTCTTTAGCATTATGGGGCACAAAATAAGAATATACCCATTTATCTCCTTCTTTATAGCCTGACATTCCCGGGTTGATCTTAAAATCCTTTCCTAATCGCGGGAGCAAAAACAAGCCTTCGGGGTAAAACAGGTTCCTGTAATTAAAGCCCCGTTGCCGCAAAAGCTGATAGTCGGGCTGGTTATGCATCACTTGTTTGGCATATTGGGATAATGCCCAATCGTCATAGGCATACTCTACCGTTCGGGTTACTGATTCCGAATTAGAATAAGGAACGTAGCCCATACGATGATAGATCTCCATGTCCTTTTGTACAAAAGGCGAATCAACGATGCTCTTCTTCATGGCCTCATAAGCCAGTGTTTTGTCAAAGCCGGTAATGCCTTTTAAATAGGCATCCACAATAATAGGCACCGAATGGTTGCCGGTCATGCTTTCGGTTGGTAAATGGCCGGTCTGCTTATAAATATCCAGCATGGATAAAATGATGTCGTTTTGCTTTTCAGGATACAGCAAACTCAACAGTGGGTGCAGCGAGCGGAAGGTATCCCAGGGCGAAAACCCTCCGTATTGATACTTTCCACTGGCGCGATGAACTACTCCGTCCTCTCCGCGATAACTGCCATCAACATCAGAAATTACCCATGGAATTAAAAGCGAATGGTAAAGTGCCGTATAAAATATGGTTTTATTAGCCTCACTGGTATCACTGATATCAACCGTTAATAACTGCTTTGCCCACTCACCCGATGTGCGTTTAGCAAGCGCATCAAAACTAAGCTTAGCTGTTTCTTTATAAATATTATTTTGCGCGCCGGCAAAGTTTACTGTTGATGTACTTAGTTTAATTTCAATAACCTTTGGGCTGGTAACAGCGTTTTTAAATGTAAACAGATAGCCATCTTTTACCTGCTTCTTTTCAATGTAATCTTCACTAAAATTAATTACCGTGTTTAAGACCTCTCCATGGATTACCCGGCCTGAAACAAGAGTAATGGTACCGGCATTACCTACAAAAACCTGAACCTTTGTTTTAACCGGGAAAGTAAAACGGAGCACACCGGTACGTGTAGCGGCGCTGGCTTCGGCAATGATATTGTTATCACTAAATTTTACTTTATAATAACCCGGCCGGGCTATTTCACTACGATGAGAAAAGCGACTTTTATACTGACCGGGTTCAAACTGTTTATTGCCGGTTACCGGCATAATGAACAAACGCCCGGCAGAACCCTCGGGAAAGCCGCTGTGATGCCCCAGGCAACTAAAATAATAAATAACCGAATCGGTATAATCATAGCCTTTTGCAACCCGGGTTTCGGGGCTTATCTGGATAAAGCCTGCCGGAGCCACAGCACCGGGATATGTGCCGCCATCGCCACCCCAATGGGTAAGTACACCACTTTTAGTAGTGCCTATAAAGGGATTTACATAGTGCAGATTTGTTTTTTCCTGCGCGTAAATATCAGTAACTGATAAGAGCAATATCAGCGAAAACAATATATACCTTATCCCAAAAAAAATTCTTTTAAACATAAAGCACAGGGTTATATTTTGATATAGATCTTCCTTTTATCCATCAGGTAGCCCACAAACCAGCACAACATCATATAGCACACTGCAAAAACCAGCGTACCGAATGCTCCCGGAAAAAGCGGCTGGTAAAATACCTGGTTTATCCAGTCGTAAAAACTTAAATTGGGTTTTACCCAAATGGTTGAAATTAAGGTGAATAATAACTCTGACAACAGATAAATGGCCAGTGAATTCCTGCCAAAAACCAGGAAAAGGTCTGTACCCCGTTTAACGTTCTTGATTTCGATAGCGTAGATCAATACACCGATAATCACCAGATCGATCCCGATAGTGAGCAATGTAAACGAGCTTGTCCATAGTTTTTTCGCGATCGGAAAAAATTGGCCCCAAAACAAGGCTGCGCCAATTAAAAATGCGCCGGCTATTAATAATTTGGCCACCGTTTCATAATTGCGGCCTTTACGCTGTATGTATGCACCAGCCAAATAACCACCTATTACATTTACAATACCTGTTAAGGTGCTCAACAAACCTTCAGGGTCAAATGCTATGGGACCGCCCTTATCATGATACAGGTGCGCATTACCTATAATTAAAATATCTAACCGGGTACCGGCATTACCCAGCATGGTAAACTCCTTACCCGGCTCTCCAAACAATAACAAAAACACCCAGTAACCCAATAAAAGCGCCGCCGAAATAATAAGTGCCGCTCTTTTGGAGCAATAATGAACGATAAGCGATCCAAAGAAATAACAAAGCGCGATACGTTGCAGTACGCCCATAATGCGGGTATTGGCCAGCGGATTAAGCGCCCATCCCCCAGCTTCGCGGTGAAAAAACGGGAACCAATACATCAGGTATCCCAATAAAAATATAATCAGCGTGCGCTTACCAATTTTGCGCAAAAAAGCTCCGTTGGTTTCAAACTTATTTTTTGAAAAGCTAAGCGCGTTCCCTACCGCGAACAGGAAGGATGGAAAAACAAGATCGGTAGGTGTAAAACCAAACCAGGCGGCATGATCAAGCGGCGCCCATTGTACCGCGCCAGAACCGGGAGCATTCACAATGATCATAAAGCATATCGTCATCCCCCTGAAAATATCGAGCGTTATAAATCTGTTATTCGCTAAAGTCATATAACTTTTATTTATTTAAAGTTTTCCTTGAAGTGTATAAACCACCCTGCCCGCCTCTTTTTCTAATCTGATGCTTACCCCATCAGGTCGTTTACCATTTTCGTCATAGATCACCAGTTGATTTATGCCAGTTTTTAACCAGCACTCCGGTATGTACATGCCAATGTTGCCAATTTTTTCGGGATAACGACCAAGGTTATGACCGTTTACCCATACCGAGCCATAACTCAACCCATCAGTATGTACACGCCATATCAGGTGTTTTCCTTTTGGCGCTGGCACGGCGAATTGCGACCGGAAAAATTGCGGCCCGGAAAATGTTATTTTGGGTGAAATTTTATTCCAACCAGTGGTTGCATTTGGATCACCCGGACCGCCGAACATTTTCCATCCGGATAATACCATGCCATCGCCAATACTGTTAATTTTTACCGGCTGATCTATCCCGCCTTCATTCGAATGGTTTTCGATAAACAAAGTAAGGGTGATTGGCTTTTTGAGGATCTCCGCATCATTAACCTCAACCGCGAATGGCGAGTTCCAGCCTTTGTGCTGTGCTACCTGTTTACCATTAATAAATACGGTAGCATCTTCATCAACGCTTCTGAAATTGATCATCAATTTTGAAGGGCCGCCTTCGGTTATAGGAATAATGGTTTGAAACCAGCCGTAACCCTCCTGTTTATTAAATACATCATCGCCGATCTTGTATTTTTTCCATTGAACAGTATCAAATGCGGGAATTGTATTCTTTRAATCCGCTGCCTTTTCAGCCTTTATAAAATACCAGTTTGTGGTGGCAGAGATAAAAGGGCCTCCTTTTTTAAGCTGGACCTGGCCTGATAAGCCTTTTTTGTCCACGTCGGTAATTGCCCCCATATATGCAGCCAGCTTATCGCGACCATCATGCGCGGTAAATACGGCCAAAGTATGTTTGCCTTTTTCTATATCGAGCGTTACCTCTCCATCACGGATCTTCCAACGTGCTGACTGCTTGCCGTCAATAAAAGCTGTGGCCCTGTCACCGCCATCAACCTGCATGGTGTATTTACCTGATGATGGAACATCTAATTTGGTACGATACCAGGCATTGGCAGTAATATTATCATCAGCGCCCATTTGCATAGGATTAGCTGAACTGAACCAATCTTTATCATCGTAACCAGGTAAAGCATAAACAGCAGCATTTTTGTTTTGCCATGCAGATAAATTAATAGTTGAGCTTGAATTTATATCATTCTGATAAACAGTAGATAATACAAATGAACTCTTATCTGAATACAACCTGATCTGACCGTCTTTTTTAGCCATCAAAGGATATTCGGCATTTGCCAGCAGCTGTTTGTTTTGCACTTTAACTTCTCCAAGGTACGATGCTCCGCTGATAATAGCATTTGATCCGGGTATTTCAGCAATCCAGGTTTTGTCCATACCCTGTGCATCAGATACCAAAATTCGGACACGCTGGCCGGAAACTTCAAATGTATATTCTGCAGGGTTATCGGTTTGATGTTGGGGAGCTATAAGGCTGATGTTGCCATTTGTTATTCTAAACCCCGGTGCTCCTTTAACTATCGTTGGCTTCCCGCTTACTTTAAAATAAAGTGATGCAGGATTGCTCTTTGTGGTTTCAACCAAAATGGTGGTAGTATTCCCTTGTTTTACCAATCCGTAAATACGTGTAAGTGCCCAATTAAGGGTAATTGCTTTGCTAATGGTAAAATTATGTACCAGCGGATATATCTCGCCGGGAGCTATTGTTATGTTTGATGCTGGTATCGCGGCATCTGCCCTAATAGTAGCTTTAACCGTATTTGTGCCCGGATTATCCAGAAAGATAAGGTCACCCGCATTGCCGGATCGAGAGGTTACTTTTACCCCCTTATCAGCAGTTATGTTTTTATAAGATGCAGTCGCGTCAGTACTGTTTTCTAATATATACTGAAAGCTGCATGCAAATGTGGCAGCACGTTTAAACGAATAATAAATGGGACGCAGATCACCCGCCTGACCGATAGCCGCTCCATAATCGTACGAAGCTGCATCCTCATCATTATTGGTATAGCCAAAGTTTGATCCGCCATGTGCCATATAGTAATTATACCCTCCGCCTCCATGTGCTATTATTTTCCATGTACGCCTGTCATACAAAGCCGAATCGGTTAGCTTAGCGCCATACTGGGAATACCACACACTCCAAAACTCGGTAGAGAACCAGGGATTGGGTCTTGCGGTATCATCCAGCGTATCATCGCCTGCCGGGTCGCTGGCATGGTGAAGACCACTGAAAAAGTATGGCACCTGCAGGCCCATACTCAGAGCCTTGCTTTGCAAACGCTTAAAGTAATTATCGGGCATTATGGTTCCCCAGCCGTTGTTATGCTCATTTTCCAGCTGAACCATGATCACCGCTCCGCCTTTGTTGATCTGTTGGTTGCATACAATAGGCAAGAGCTTGTCAAAAAACCGGTCGACGTATTTTTCAAACTCCTCGTTATCTTCCCTTACCCTTAAGCCTGGTTTAAATTTTAGCCATATCGGATAACCTCCAAGATCCCACTCGGCACAATAATACGGTCCGACACGAACAATGGCGTACATACCTAAGTCTTTAACCATCTTTAAAAATGCGTTCAGGTCATGATCGCCGGTGAAGTTGAACTTGCCTTCCTGCGGTTCATGGAAATTCCACAGGGTGTATATCTCCACACAGTTAAAACCCGCGCGTTTTAAACGCAGCAAACGATCATGCCATAGCTGATGTGGTACCCTCGCATATTCCATACCAGCAGAGGCCAGGAAAGTGCGCTTATCATTTATTAAAAAGCCTTTATTGTCAAAATCAATAAACGGCTTAGCTGATGCCTGAGCTGGGAATATATGGTCATTAATTGCCTGGCTGTAAACTGTGGTACGGCAAACAGCTAAAGCAATAATTAAAAGTATAATATAATTACGCCTGTTCATTACTGCTGGTTATAAGCTTGCTGAATTACACTGTTATACTTTTCAAATAACTGCTTTGAGAGGTTAACCGCATTGCCGCTGATGGTATTAGGATAGGCATTATCATGTTTGTTTACCCATTGCCATTCCCAATCCTTTACCTGCTTATCAAAAGCTTTACCATCAAATTCAGTACCTGCCGACAAGGATTTATCTAACTGGCTAAAAAATAACACCCAACGCTGTTTGTAATAGCCTTTGATAAGTCCGGCCCATTGGCGATTGGAATATTCGCTTAAGCCGCTTTCTTTATCGCCCCAAAGCGTAACCAGATCGCGGGCATTAAGTTCATACAGGTTCTTTTCCTTTTCGGTTATACCGTTAGCCCTTGCTTCATTGATCCATTTACCCAGCAGAAAATCCTTACGTGTGCTTAGTAAAGCATCCATATCATCCATCAGTTGTAAAAACTGTGTACTGTATAGCTTAAAGTGTTCCTTATCCTTGCTTTTGTAAGCATTTGCCATTTTTTGCTGCAGCGGACTTGCATAGTTTGCTAATACCTGCCGGGTTATATCAACCAGATCATATTGAAAACCATCGCTTTGTTTCAGGCTATCAGAGGCATTTATAAACATGCCCCAGGCTTTAACCAATTGTGTCGGATCATAATCCAATTTAGTAAGTACCCTGTCGATACTTTTTTTCATGGTAGGCCGGGCCACGATGATAGATTCTTGCCCACCCTCGGTCAAACCGCCGGAGTAAACGGTATTCAGCAGAATATGCCATGCTTCATTAATCTGACTGTTGCTTTGTCCATAACGCCTTTGAGCGTAGTTCACGAGCCATTTATCTACATCAATTGGCGTATCGTTCCATACATTCTCCAACATCAATGCAAACAAAGCCGGGTTTTGTTCGATACCCTCAGGAGTGATGCCTATGCCTCGCATATTTTTTGATTCGGGATCATGCAGGGCTATGGCTGGATCGGCAGCTACGTGACGCATACGGCCAAACAGGCTTATGTTGCCACCAAAATTTTGCAACATGCTCCATATCCAGGGTTTGCCATAATAGGCTTCGGTGCGGTTCCATACCGGGTGTGCATCGCTGTACAGATCTAAAACGATCATTTGTTCGTTTGGTACTGCATTTAACAGGGCCTTGATCTGCTGCGGCTGCCAGAATTTGTTGTTATAGTGAAACATCCACCCCTGCATTACCCATATAGCTTTCGGATCGGCAGCTGCCATAGAGTTGAACACCTTTTTACTCATACCATCCAGATAGGTGGAATCGTTTGTTGGTGGTACATTTTCGTTAAAGGTATCGGCAGAGTACAAATGATCTGTACCAAACTCTTTTGTTTGTACCTCTATATATTTTTTACCGATGGTCTCAAACATCGGATCGTCAGGGTCAAGGATATATACATCGGGGAAACCGGCGTCCCAGTTGGTCTTTTTTACTTTTGCGCCAGGAAATTTATCTTTAAATGAAGGCGGAACATGCCCTGTAAATGAAGACAATACAGGCTTCATCCCGAATGAGCGTTCACGCTCCAGTATTTTCTTTTGTAACTCTTTGTGTGAGTCCATCCAATGCTGTGGCAATGGGCCACCCCAGGCATCAATGTTACCCATCCAAAACCAGGCAAAATAAGCCGGACCGCTAAAAAACTCATCGAGTTGTTTATCAGTAAAACCCATGCTTTTATATACATTTTGCCAAACGGCTTCTTCGCCAGTTATAGCCAGCGGCAGGTTAATGCCGTTTAAAGCCATCCAGTCAATTTCTTTTTGCCAGCGTTCCCAATCCCACCAGGCCATGGAGTAGTTATAGGTACAATAGTTTAAATAATAACGGTATTGATAAGGTGTAATTTTATGTACCAGGCTTTTGACCATTGGCAAAGTTGCCGGTAAGTTAAGGTTGGTACCGTTCCAGCCGATATCGCAGAAGCAATAATTTTTAAGGTAGTAATTTAGCGCCGACGCTATGGATAAGCCATTGTTACCCCGCAAAACTATTTTACCATCCCTGCTATCCAGCTCAAAAACATCCTTACCGTTTTGTTGTGGAATGGTTTCTATTATAAATGAACTGCTTTTACCCGGAATAATGCGCTCAATAAAAGCAATTGAAGCCTTCTGATCAACCTGGGCATTGGCTTTTAAAGCAAATGTAATGACAATAAATACAAGTAAACATTTTTTCATTTAGCAGTATGCAATGTGTTTGTTATTGAAGATAAAACAGTATTGTCATTTCGAACAAGGAACGAGGAGAAATCTTATAAAATATGCAAAGTGAACTTTACAGGTACAGATTGTATAAGATTCCTCTCTTCGTTCGAAATGACAATTTTCTTTAATCAGTTTGCCCATAAAATGCCGACAACCAGAACAAAGCACTCTTTTAAAGAATTTTTATCCTGGTTGCCGGCAAATCATTTTATCAGGTTTTAAAAGTTAGGATTTTGTTTTAAAACACCTTTACTCTTGTCAATTTCAACCTGTGGAATTGGATAATAGTAATGTTTAGGACGGATAAAAACAACGTTTTTATTTTTGTCTATCGGTGCTTTGGATACAGACGAGTTATAGATAGCTGCAATATCAACTATTTTGTCCTTATCCCAACGCATAAGATCCTGATGACGCTCGCCTTCGCCTGCAAGTTCCATACGACGCTCGTGAATCAGCTCCTTCATGCCCGCGCCCGCAACAGGTTTCAATAAAGGTGAAGCCCTATGCCTGATCTGGTTAATTAAAGCATCGCCTGCACCTGCACCTTTAGTGCGGATCAGTGCTTCGGCAACCAGGAGGTAAATATCGGCTGAGCGCATTAAAGGTACCGCGAAGGTATGATCAACACCACCGCCTTCATTTGCCGAGTTAAATACGGCATATTTACGGAAAGAGAAACCCGTTGCCGACAGATCGGATGTAAATGTGGTTAACCCTTTGCCATCTCCTAAGTCTACTTTGTCGCCAACACTTAACAGCGTAGCCTGTTTGCGCGGATCGTTGGCCTCAAATTCATCGGCAAGCCCTTGTAGTGGCTGGCTAAAACCATAACCACCCCATGGACGTGGAATATAATAAATTGTAAAATCGTTTTGTATTACATTTTGTACTGCCTGTATAGACAATAATATTTCCTTGCCGCTTTCATTGGCACGCGTAAAGTTATCCTGATAATTGGCAGCCAGCGCATAGTTAGCATTGGATATTACCTGGTTTCCCGTAGCAATTGCTTCAGGGAATTTCTCCCAGTACATATATAGTTTAGTTAAAAATCCCAGGGCAGTACCTTTGCTTACACGGCCACGATCTGCCGGGCCATAGCTTTCAGGAAGCAGGCTTACAGCCTGTTTCAAGTCTGATTCTATCTGCTTGCGCACGTCCTCAATAGGCGATTTAGGCACATTGAAATTTTGTTTGGAATAATCATCCTCGGTAATGATAGGCACATCGCCATAAATTACCATTAGACGCCAGTAGCCAAAAGCTCTGAAAAAATAAGCCTCGCCCATGCTGCGTGTTTTAATAGCCGCATCAATCTGAGTAATTTTGGGAATATTAAGAATGCAATTAGTCGACCGGTTTACTGTTTCATATTTCCATTTCCAGCTGTAGTTAACCTGCGCGTTTGATGCATCATAAGTTAAGTTCTCAATAGCTTCATCTTCGCTATGGTCGCCAGAGCGCCAGTAATCATCAGATGCCACGTCAAAAGTTGTTTCGGCGTGGGCTATATAATCCTCACCTTCCAGCAAGCTGTATATACCGGTTATGGCATTTACGGCATCGGCCTGGTTCCTGAAATAATTATCTGTATTGTAAACGCCCTTTTGTTGCAGATCAAGCGCTTTTTTACAACCTGTGGCTGATAATAATGCCAGGGCTGCTATATATAATATTTTTTTCGATTTCATGGCGTTATAGTTTTGCTGTTATACCAAAAGTTATTGTGCGTACAGAAGGGTACTGAGCCACATCTACACCTCTTTGTCTGTTACCATCTGTGTAACCCAATTCAGGTGTATAGCCTTTGTAGTTGGTTATGAAAAACATATTTTGACCTGAAGCATATATCCTTACACTGCTTAACGCTGCTTTTTGTGTCCAAAGTGACGGCAGGGTATAACCAATGGTTACATTGCGAAGGCTGAAATAGTTACCGCTTTCAACAAACAGATCAGAAGTGCGGTAGTTGTCATTCGCGCGGTCAAGTGACATGCGTGGAATGGTGTTACTGGTACCCGGCCCTGTCCAGCGACCTAATGTCTCGGCGTACAAGTTAAACGGATAGGTTGGGTCAATACCCTGCATCCTGTCGGCATTGTACAGGCTTACACCAAATACACCGGTAAAGTTTGCCGAAAGGTCAAAACCTTTGTAAGATACGCTGCCCTGTAAACCTGCTGTAACATTCGGATTAGGGTTACCTAAGTTAGTGCGATCATTACCATCAATTAAACCATTGCCGTCCAGATCAAGGAAACGTACGTCGCCTGGTTTAATATTGCCTTTGCGCGGATCGTTTTTCAAAGCGGGATCATTGTCAACATCGGCCTGAGTTTGGTATAAGCCATTAGTTTTCCACCCGTAGAACGACGCGATTGGCTGACCCTGGTATGTTCTGGATATCTCCTGGCTCGAACGACCATAAACTACTGAGCCTATGAAGGTGCCAGGTCCGTTAAGCTGCGTAACCTTGTTTTTAATAAACGATGCGTTTGCCCCTATCGAAAACTTCACCTTATCGCCACCCTGGTAGTTTACTTCCGCTTCAATACCTTTATTATTCATGGTACCAATATTCTGATCGGGAATAGCAACTAACCCTGTTGTACCTACTACAGGTGGGGGTATCAGCATATCTTTAGTGTTTTTATTAAAATAGGTTACGGTTGTATTTAACTGATTATTTAAGAAACCAGCCTCTAAACTTACATTGGCCATTGATGCCCGTTCCCAGGTAATACCAGGATTAGCGATCCTGGTAATAGCCGAACCACTTACACCATTGCCGCCAAAAGCATAGCCACCATTGCCGTAGGTATTATTTATCTGTATGATATTTACGTATTGAAAAGGATCAACATTCTGGTTACCCAGTTCACCCCAGCCACCTGTCAGTTTTAGGTTGCTGATCCAAGTGATGTTTTTGATAAATTGCTCGTTTGATAACCGCCAACCTAATGAAAAAGCTGGGAAATAACCCCATTTTTTTCCAGTGGCAAATTTTGAGGAACCATCTGCACGGAAAGTTACAGTAGCCAGGAACCTACCGTCATAATCATAAAAAGCACGTCCGAAACCTGATTCAAGTGCGTACAGATCAGGTATAATATTGGAATTGAACTGCTGTGTTCCGTTATTAAGAAAACGCTGATCTACATCGGTATCATCATAACCTGATCTTGATGCGTTAAACCCATATTCTTTAAAGTTTTGATAGGAGAAACCACCGGTTAATGTCAAATGATGTTTGCCAAAGGTTTTATCATATGTCAAAAATGACTCAAGCAATTGTGATGATAATTCACCTTCGGTTTGAGTTAAGGTAGATGTTGGATTTTGACGTGCCTGGTTTACATCGGCTATACCAAAATTATATCCGCGATTAATGGTACCATCAAAAGCATAATTAACTCTAAGTTTTAGTTCCTTTAAAAACGAGATCTCGGCAAAGGCGTTAATTAATGCACGGTATTTTTTGGTGTAACGATCAGTTTCTTGTATAGTAGCATAAGGGCTATTGATATCGCCAAGCTGATTTGCAAACGCTTTTGACGTACCAAACGTACCATCAGGGTTTACCAAAGGTATAGCCGGGTTAAAGCGTAATGCCGAGAAAACAAGCCCGGTTTGTGAACTTTGGGTATCAAAGCCGTTATTATCAGCATAAGTTAACTGCACATTTTCGCCCAGTTTAAACCAGGGCTTTACTTTGTGCTCAGAGTTGATCCTGAGGCTGTAGCGCTTAAAGTCGCTTTTATCAATGATGCCCTTTTCATTATAAATGGAAGTAGAAAAATAATAATTAGATACATCATTACCTCCCTGTATGTTAACATCGCCATTAGTTACATGGCCTGTTCCCATTATGGCACGCTGCCAGTCGGTTCTTTGCGTAGCGTAATAACTATCATTCCATGGTTCACCAATATCAGCCCCATCATTGGCATAACGCTCTCTTTTAAGATCATATAATTGAGGCGCCGTAAGTAACTTTATATATTTTGTTGAGTTTGAAAAACCATTGTAAAAGTTAACCGTAGTACCCAGCTTTTGGTTATAAGTACCCTTTTTGGTTGTAACCAAAACTACGCCATTTGCTGCTCTTGTACCGTAAATAGCACTTGCAGAAGCATCTTTCAAAATATCAACCGAAGCAATATCGTTCGGGTTAATATCGCTTAAAGCATCGGGGTTACTTGTTGGAACACCATCAATAACCACAAGAGGGTTAGCATCATTAAGGGTACCTGTTCCTCTGATGCGGATACTTGGGGCAGTGCCTGGCGAGCCATCGTTACGTACAATGTTTACACCACTCGCACGTCCGGTCAGGGCTTGTGCCGCGCTACTTACAGGCTGATTTTGCAAATCGGCCCCTTTAACGCTTGCTACCGATCCGGTGAGGTCAACCTTTTTACTGGTACCATAACCAACCACTACCACCTCATTTAATGCAGATGGCAGGGCCTCCATAGTAATGGTTAAACTTTGGTTACCGCTAATGGGGACTATTTTTTTGGCGTACCCGATGTAGGTTAACTCCAGTACGCCATTGTCAGGGG